>DLMW01000068.1:12653-18862 GCA_002478245.1 bacterium UBP18_UBA7526 | reverse complement strand
ACCTATGGCACCAACAACGAGTTCGGCTTTGACTACCTCAGGGACAACATGGCGCTGCACATAAGCCAGGTAGTCCAGGGTCCCTTGAACTATGCCATCGTGGACGAAGTGGATAGCATCCTCATTGACGAGGCTCGAACCCCCCTGATCATATCAGGCCCTAGCGCCAAGCCGCCTGACTACTACTACAGGTGTGACAAGGCAGTCCGCCAGCTTCGAGAGGGCAGGGACTATGAAGTGGATGAGAAGGGGCGGGCTGTCCCCCTTACAGAAGAGGGGCAGCGTAGGGTCGAACAGTACCTGGGGATGCCAGGCCTGTACGGCAGTGACGAGGCCACCGAAGAGTCGTCTGGGGTTGAACAGGACAAGGTGAGCTTCCAGACCTGCATCTCGAATGCCCTCAGGGCTCACTGTCTGATGAGGCGGGATAGGGACTACGTGGTCAAGGACGGCCAGGTCATCATCGTTGACGAGTTTACCGGCAGGCTGATGTTCGGCCGCAGGTATTCCAACGGCCTACACCAAGCCATCGAGGCAAAGGAAGGCGTGAAGATAGAACAAGAGACCCAGACTGTGGCCACCATCACCTTCCAGAACTACTTCCGCATGTACAAGAAGCTGGCAGGCATGACAGGCACCGCGGTGACGGAAGCAGAGGAGCTCCGGCAGATATACGGGTTGGACGTTGTGGTGATCCCCACCAATAGGCCACTGAACAGGGTGGAGTATCCAGATGTGGTGTTCCCGACGGAGAGGGCCAAGTTCAGAGCGGTCGTCGAGGAGATATGCGAACGTCACCAGAAGGGCCAGCCAGTGCTGGTGGGCACCGTGTCCATAGAGAAGTCCGAGATCCTTAGCGACATGTTGAAGAGGCGGGGAGTGCCGCACCAGGTTCTTAACGCCAAGCACCATGAGAAAGAGGCGGAGATCATCAAGAACGCTGGCCAGGCTGGCACAGTCACCATAGCCACAAACATGGCTGGCCGTGGCACAGACATAGTCCTGGGTGAAGGCGTGACGGAACTCGGAGGCCTCCACATCATAGGCACGGAGCGACACGAGGCCAGGCGCATCGACGACCAGTTGAGGGGGCGTTCCGGGCGCCAGGGTGACCCTGGCTCAAGCCGCTTCTACATATCCTTAGAGGATGACCTCATGAGGCTCTTCGGCTCGGACCGGATCTCCTTTATTATGGATAGACTCCATATCCCTTCCGATCAGCCCATTGAGCATGCCCTGGTGACCAGGGCCATTACCACTGCCCAGAAGAGGGTGGAAGAGCGGAACTTTGAGATAAGGAAACATCTCTTGGAATACGATGATGTCATGGAGAAGCAGAGGGATTATATCTATAGAAGGAGGAGGGAGATCTTAGAGAATCTAGACCAGAGCCAGACCATAAAGGAATGGATGGAGGGGATCCTAGATAGTGCGTTAGATACCTATATTTCAGAAAAGGCAGATCCTTTGGACTGGGATATAGAGGGATTGAATAGGTCCCTTGGCCAGATATTCCCTGTTGCTCTAAGAAGAGAGGATATCGATCTTGCCCGGATAACCAAGGAGGATCTGAAGAGGATACTCTGGGATGCTATCTGGAAGGCCTATCAGGAAAAGGGGAAAGGAATCGGTTCGGAGAGTATGTGCGCCCTGGAGAGAAACATCATGCTCCACATCGTTGATTCCAGATGGAAGGACCACCTCTACAATCTGGACCATCTGAAGGAAGGAATTGGGCTGAGGGCCTATGGCCAGAGGGATCCGCTAACAGAGTATAAGCATGAGAGTTTCGACTACTTTACTACCCTGTGTGAGGCCATTCCCCAGGAAGTAGCGGGACTCCTATTCAAGGTTCGCCTGCCAGGAGAAGGGCGCCTGAGGGAATTACCAGCCAGGAGGCAGTTTATTCATCAGCGCTATTCAACCTATGCTATGGCAGAGGCCAAAGGTCCAGTGAGGCAGCCGGATATCGAGAAAGAGCCGGAGGCTAAGCCCCTCCCCTTCAGGAGGCCAGGGAGGAAGATCGGGAGGAATGAGCCCTGTCCCTGCGGAAGCGGAAAGAAGTATAAGTATTGCTGTGGAAGATAAGAGGCGAATCTTATCATGAGAAAATATCCCTTTGTCTATTATTGGCTGCCGGTGATTCTCTATGCTGGATTGATATTCACCATCTCTTCCTTTTCCCTTCCACCACCAAAGGTTGAGATTCCTTTTATAGATAAACCCATCCATTTAGTAGAATACGGAATACTGGGCTTTCTCTTCTATCGTGCCTTGAGAGTCTCCAGACTAGCAAAGCAGGTCTTCATTCTTGCCATTATCTTTTCTATCTTCTATGCCCTGAGCGATGAGATCCATCAATACTTTGTTCCCGGAAGAGAGTTCGACCTCTGGGACTTAGCAGCCGATAGCTTGGGAGTCGTTTTGGTTGCCTTATATCTGAAACATAAGCAAGGGTTAGCATGATTAGCAGGGGCTTTCGGTAATCGGTTGCAGGTGCGCAGCTTGCCCCATAGATATAGATTCTGTTACTCTTCTATATATGAATTCCGCTGATGCGAAACTATCTACAAGGTGGAGATATCTATAGGACGAATTATTAACGGGGCTCGTTTCGGTTATCGCTGAACATTGTTCGTATTTTAGAAATCGTTTGTCAAAAATAGAAATCGGTAGAGAAAAACGGAAAAATCCTGATTTCGGATTTCAGTCATCATTAAAGGATAAGATTATGCGCTATCGTCCGATGTTTCTGGCCATTCTTTCGGGAATCTTATTAATTCTTATATTTCCCAAAGCAAACTTGGGGTTTCTTGCCTGGTTAGCATTAGTCCCTCTTCTTCTGGCGATAAGAGACGAGAGTCCAAAGAGCGCCTTTGGCCTAGGCCTCCTTGCGGGAGTAGTAAGCTTTTTAGGAATTCTCTACTGGATAAGGATCCTTTCCCCCCTAATCGGTCTCCTCGTGTTAGCCTTCTATCTTGCTTTATATATTGCTCTCTTCTGCCTTTTATTTAATCTCTGTTCCCGGTTTACCGATATCTATCGGGGTGCCCGTGGTTTACGGTTTATTATTGCTCCCTGTCTCTGGGTTTCTTTAGAGTATCTCCGCTCTGCTCTCTTTTCTGGCTTTCCCTGGGCTTTGTTAGGATATAGCCAGTATCTGAATACCCCTCTCATCCAGATTTCAGAATTTACTGGAGTCTATGGAGTCTCTTTTCTCATTGTTCTGGTGAATGCTACTATCGCCAATTCTATTGGCGAAGTCCAAAGCCCAAAGTCTAAAGTCAAAAAACTTCTTCCTATCACAGTAGTAGCAATAATTATAAGCGCCTGCTTTATTTATGGCAAACTGGCTATACCAGCATCCAGCATCCAGGATCAAGGATCCAGGATTAAGGTGGGCATTGTTCAGGGGAATATTGATTTAGAAGAGAAGTGGAGTGGAATCCTTCATGAGAAGGTCCTAGATACCCACATTAGATTGACAGAAGAGGTGGGGAAGGAGGCCCCAGAGCTAATCGTCTGGAGCGAGACCGCTACCGCCTCCTGCCTGAAATATGAGGGAGGGGATCTAGATAGACTTTCAGATTTAGCAAAAAGATTAAGGAGTCACTTACTCATCGGCTCTTTGGATCTGGCTACCCAGGGTGACTATTACAATAGCGCCTTTCTCCTTTCCCCAAAAGGGGGGATCACCTATCAGTATAATAAGGTCCATCTCGTTCCCTTTGGGGAGGTCATTCCCTTAAAAAGACAATTCCCTTTCCTGGCCAGGTTTGTAGAGAGAATGGGGGGAGGGGGATTCAAGGCCGGGGAGGAGTTAACCATCTTTGATATAGAGGGGAAGAGGTTCGGGATATTAATCTGTTATGAGGGGATCTTCGATAACCTGGTAAGGAAGTTTGTTAAGAGAGGGGCAGACTTTATGATAAATATCACAAACGATGCCTGGTATGAGAAGACCTCTGCCCCTTATCAACACTTCTCCTTCTCCATCTTCCGGGCCATAGAGAATAGGGTCCCCATTGTTCGGGCAGCAAATACCGGGGTCTCGGGATTCATCGACTCTCAGGGGCGAATAAGGAAGGACCTAGACATCTTCCTTGAGGGCACTCTCATTGATGAAATCAGTTTAAAGGAGAAAGAAACCTTCTACACCAGATTCGGCAACCTCTTCGCCTACCTCTGTTTAGGGTTAAGCGGCCTTCTCTTAGCCCGGGCATTGATTAAGAAAGGCAGATAATAGACAACATAGGTTACCTTTACAATTGTTTAAATTTTAACCTTTGTAACCAATCATTGCGCGAATTCGGCAAAAATAGTTAAGCGAACTCAAACATTCAATTCCAAACTCACGCTCGCTTGCCAAACTGTCCCAGAATCGGTACAGATAAAAAGTACCCTTGACCCAGGAGGAAGTAATAAAGGCCCTCAAAAGATGGGAGGTTGCAAACTAGGGGAATAGAGGGGGTAAGATGATTGAGGAATTAACAAAAGAACTGGAGAGGCTAAAGGAAGGATTGGAAGAGATAAGGGGCTATCTTTGACTTAAGTGCGGTAAAGGAAGAGATTAAGGAAATAGAGAGAAAGACCTTAGCCCCTGACTTCTGGAAGGATAGGAAGAGGGCTCTAAACATTACCAAGAGGTTGGATGGTCTAAAGACGAAGCTCAACTCCTGGACGAAGTCGAAAGAGGATTATGAGGAGTTAGAGGTATATTTAGAGCTTCTGAAAGAGAGAGAGGATGAGAAGGTAATTAAAGAGGTTCAAGGAGGGATCTCTAGGCTCTCCAAAGAACTGGAGAGCCTAAGGTTAAAGAGCCTACTCAAGGAGGAAGAGGATGCTAATAATGCTCTTCTCTTCATCCATGCTGGTGCTGGAGGAACAGAGTCCTGCGACTGGGCGAATATGCTTCTTCGTATGTATCTCAGATGGGCAGAGAAAAGAGGCTACAGTTCCCAGATTCTCCATGTCACTGGAGGAGAGGAGGCGGGGATAAGGTCAGCAACCGCTCTTATTAGTGGCCCCTATGCCTATGGCTATCTCAAGGCAGAGAATGGGGTCCATAGGTTAGTAAGAATCTCTCCCTTCGATAGCGCCAAAAGGAGGCATACCTCCTTCGCTTCGGTCTTTGCCTCTCCCGAGATCGATGAATCCATAGAGGTGGAGATTAAGGATGCTGATTTGAGGATAGATACCTATCGGGCCTCTGGGGCCGGAGGACAGCATGTGAATGTCACGGACTCTGCAGTAAGGATTACCCATCTTCCTACCGGGATCGTGGTTCAGTGCCAGAATGAGAGGTCACAACACCAGAACAAGGCAACGGCCCTAAAGGTTTTACGTTCCCGATTATTCGAGTATTATAGAGAGAAAGAGAAAGAGAGGAAAGCAGAGATTGAGAAGAAAAAGAAGAAGATCGAGTGGGGCTCTCAGATCCGCTCCTATGTCTTACATCCCTATCGGATGGTCAAAGACCATCGCACAAACTTAGAGACTGGAGATGTGGACAAGATCCTGGATGGAGAGATAGATGAATTCATAGAGGTCTATTTGAGACAAATTTAGATTAAATTTGACAGATAGAGGCAATATGTGATATATTAAAACACCAAACTATGAGAGGAGAGAGGATGGAGGAGTTCATCAAGGTAAGGTGTGAGAAGCTCAGGAAGTTGCGGGAGGAGAGGATAGAGCCCTATCCCCATAGGTATAAGACTACCCATAAGGCAAGGGAGATATGGGAAAGGTATAAGAGATTAAAGAACGGGGAGGAAGCAAAGGGTTCTAAGGTCTCTTTAGCGGGAAGGATTATGAGCAAAAGGGGCCATGGGAAGAGTGGCTTTGCCCATATCATGGATGAGAGTGGTAAGATTCAAGTCTATGCTAAGTTCGATGTTGTAGGAGAGAAGAGGTATGGGCTCTATAAGAGCCTGGATATCGGGGACTTTATTGGGGTAGAAGGTAGAGTATTTAAGACCAGGACGGGAGAGATAACGGTTCTGGTCAAGGACTTCACCCTCTTGGCCAAGTCCTTAAGGCCCCTACCAGAGAAGTGGCATGGCTTGAGGGACGTGGAGACAAGATTCAGGCAGAGATATATCGATCTCATCATGAACCCTGAGATCAAGGAGACTTTTCTGAAAAGGTCACGGATTACATCTCTGATAAGAGATTTCTTGGATAAAAAAGGGTTTTTGGAGATTGAG
>DLMW01000068.1:10251-12434 GCA_002478245.1 bacterium UBP18_UBA7526 | reverse complement strand
CACAAAGCATTGCATAGAGATTTATACCTAAGGATCGCACCTGAATTATACTTGAAGAGGTTAATCGTGGGAGGGATGGAGAGGGTCTATGAGATAAACAGGAACTTCCGCAATGAGGGGATCTCCACCAGGCATAACCCAGAGTTCACCATGCTCGAACTTTATCAAGCATATAGTGACTATGGGGACTTGATGGAATTGACAGAAGAACTCTTCGCCAAGATAGCCAGAGAGGTCTTGGGGACTCTGAAGATAGAGTATCAGGGGAAGAGGATAGATTTAAAAGCCCCCTGGAAGAGACTCACTTTGAAAAATGCCCTAAAGAAGTATACCAATCTGGATATCGATAGGATAAAGGACATTGAGAGAGAAGCAGAGGGGTTGGGGTTGAAATTAGAAGAGGGCCTCACCCGAGCCCAGGTGATAGACCACATAGCAAGAGAGTTTGTGGAGCCCAGACTCATCCAGCCTACATTCATCACTGACTACCCAAGAGAGCTCTCTCCCTTAGCAAAGGCGAAGAGGAATAATCCCAATCTGGCAGAGAGGTTTGAGCTCTTCATTGGGACTTTAGAACTGGCCAACGCCTATTCAGAGTTGAACGATCCCATCCTTCAGAGGGAGAGGCTGAGGGAGCAACTGGCCTTAAGGTGGGCAGGCTCTGAAGAGACCCATATAATGGATGAGGACTTCTTGAGGGCTCTGGAGTATGGCATGCCCCCTTGTGCTGGGCTAGGGCTTGGGATCGATAGACTGGTCATGCTCTTTACCGACTCCCCCTCTATTCGAGATGTCATCCTCTTCCCTCATATGAGACCAGAGAAGAAAGTAGAAGAGCAATAATGCGTTATCCTCTATTCATTGCTTTGAGATACTTGAGAGGAGGGAGGGGAAGCCCCTTCCTTTCGCTCATTACCTTAATCTCTATCGGGGGAGTGACCTTAGGGGTTGCTGCCCTGATCATCACCCTATCAGTAATGAACGGCTTCCATGAGGACTTAAGGGATAAGATTGTAGGGACCAATGCCCATATCATCATCCTGAAAGGGGGGCAAGAGGGCTTGAACAATTATAGAGAACTCGGGGAAAGGGTAAAGGGGATGGAGCATGTCTTAGCCACCTCTCCCTTCATCCTCAGTCAGGCAATGATCAGCTCTTCCCAAAGTTCTCTGGGAGCGGTGATAAGAGGGGTGGATATAGGTAAAGAAATCCAGGTAACAGACCTGAATAAGAATATCGTAAAGGGAGACCTAGAGGGGTTTGATTCCGAGAGCCTCATCCTGGGGAAGGAACTGGCTCTGAGCCTGGGGGTGGATGTTGGCGAATGGGTGAGGATTATATCTCCTAAGGGGATGGCAACACCGGTGGGCATGAGGCCCAGGTTTCGGGGTTTCAAAGTCAGCGGAATATTCGATAGTGGGATGTATGAGTATGACTCCACCCTAGCCTATATTACCCTAGATAGTGCGCGGGTGCTATTCGGAATGGGGGATGTGGTTACTGGGATACAGGTGAAGATAGACGATATCTATCTGGCGGATAGATTGGATAGAGCCATTCAGAGGGAGTTGGGCTATCCCTACTGGGTGAGGAACTGGATGGAACTCAACAAAAACCTCTTCGCTGCCCTAAAGGTGGAGAAGATCACCATGACGGTTATCTTGGTTTTAATCATCCTGGTTGCTGCCTTTAATATCGCCAGCGCCCTGATCATGAAGGTCATCAGGAAGACGAAGGAGATCGGGATACTGAAGGCCATGGGCGCTAAAGGGCCAAGTATCATGTCCATCTTTATCCTGGAGGGGCTCTTTATTGGCCTTATGGGAACCCTGCTGGGGACATTTATCGGCTCATTCATCTGTCTCTTACAGGATAAGTACCATCTCGTCAAACTCCCAGGAGGAGGGGAGGTCTATTATATAAGTATCCTTCCCATCTCCCTGAGAGGGAGCGATATCCTTCTGGTTAGCTTAGCTGCTATGGGAATAAGTCTCTTGGCCACCATCTATCCTGCCTGGCGGGGAGCAAGATTGGATCCGGTAGAGGCCATCAGGTACGAATAAGATGCAAAATGAAAAGTGGGAAAGAGTGAGCGTGGATGATATCATTGTAGCTTTAGATTTATACAAGACCTATTACCAGGATGGTCAGGCCATTCCAGTTCTAAAAGGGGTGAACCTAAA
>DLMW01000068.1:9787-10042 GCA_002478245.1 bacterium UBP18_UBA7526 | reverse complement strand
CTGGATAGACCAACGAAGGGAAGGGTCTTCTTAGGGGGAGAGGATCTCTATAGTCTAAATGACTGGGAGCTCGCTATCTTAAGAAATAGAAGGATCGGCTTCCTCTTCCAGTTCCATCATCTCCTGAGCGAGTTCACGGCCTTGGAGAATGTGATGATGCCTTTATTGATGAGTGCGGAGTTCGGAGTTAAAAGTTCGGAGAAAAAGGAAAGGGCGAGGGGGATACTGGAGGAGATGGGGCTTTCGGAAAGGTTG
>DLMW01000068.1:1120-9552 GCA_002478245.1 bacterium UBP18_UBA7526 | reverse complement strand
CCGACCGGAAATTTGGATAGGAAGACGGGTGAGGCGATACATGGGCTTCTCTGGAGATTGAACGAAAAGAAGGAAAAGACCCTCATTATTGCTACCCATAATGAGGAGTTAGCTAAGAGGGCGGGACGCATGGTCCGCCTGGTGGATGGCAAGATTGAGGAGGGATGATTATGGTAAAGGAATATAAGGGACCGGAGAGGAGAGGAAAAAGAGGGGACCATTACTACCTTAGAGATCGGGCTTCTGGGAGAAGTGAATAAGGATTATTCGGTGGGCCTTAAGTTCATCCTTCCTGATGATCAGAAGATTGCCCGCTACGTATGAGGAAGAACTGGAGAGATTAAAAAGAGAGCTGGAGGAAAAGAGATGTTAGTCTATTTTGATGGGAAACTCGTTCCCCAGGAAGAGGCAAAGGTCAGTGTCTATGACCATGGCCTATTATATGGAGATGGAGTCTTTGAAGGGATAAGGTCATATAATGGCCGGGTCTTCAGAATGGATCAGCATCTGGATAGACTCTATAATTCAGCCCAGGCCATTGCTCTAAAGATTCCGCTATCAAAGGAAGAGATGAGAGAAGCGGTCCTAGAGACCTTGAGGGCCAATAAGTTGAAGGACGCCTATATTAGATTAGTGGTCACCAGAGGAATTGGGGATCTGGGCTTAGACCCCAGGAAGTGTCCGAAGCCAACAGTCTTCATCATTACTGATAAGATAAAACTCTATCCTGAGGAGCTCTATAAGAATGGATTGGAAGTGATAGTTACCAAGACAAAGAGAAATATTAGAGAGGCCCTGAATCCAGAGATAAAGTCCTTGAATTATCTGAATAATATCCTGGCCCGCATTGAGGTAAATAGCAGAGGCTGCCAAGAAGGGATCATGACCAATGTTGAGGGATATGTAGCCGAGGCCACCGCAGACAACATCTTCATTGTTAAAGATAAAGAGGTGATTACTCCTCCCACAGAGATGGGGGCCTTAAAGGGGATTACCAGGGGAGCGGTCTTGGAGATAGCGGAATCTTTAGGGATTAAGACTCAGGAATCACCCTTTACGGTTAAGAAACTATATGAGGCGGATGAATGTTTCCTGACCGGGACGGCAGCCGAGGTCATTCCTGTAGTAAAGGTAGATGGCAAGGATATCGGGAAGGGAAAGCCGGGGGAGGTTACCCTTAAACTAAGGAAAGAGTTCAAGAAACTTACCCAGAGAGAAGGGGTATCCATCTATAAGTAACGGTGAATAGAAGAGTAAGAAAGTAACCATTACTTTCCTACTATCCTACTCTGAGCGCTAGCGAGGAGGAGAGATGCTTTGTGAGAGATGTGGTAAGGAAGAGGCTACGGTCCCAGTAATAAAGATTGTAGGTGGGGAGTTCACTGTGATGCATCTCTGTGAGAAGTGTGCCGAAGAAGTTACTGGTGAGATAAGGAAGGAGATGGAGTCTCTCTTCCCCTCCTTCCCCGATCTCTTCTCTAAGATGTTCTCTGATTTCCCCTCCTTTCATAGCGAGTTCTTTGCTCCTTTTGAAGAGGAGAAGGTCAAGCCTCCGGAGATTGTGGAGATCAAATGCCCCAGATGTGGTCTCTCCTATGGCGACTTCAAGAGGACATTCCAATTGGGATGTAGCGACTGCTATGAGACATTTAAGGAACAATTGGAGTCCATGCTCCGGAGGATACATGGAAGCACCATCCATAAGGGGAAGGTTCCTTCCCAGGTTCGGGCAAAAGTGAAGATTCCTAAAGACGAGATTAAGGAGCTGAAGACAAAACTAGCCCAAGCGATTAAGAGAGAAGAGTATGAGGAAGCAGCACGCCTGAGGGATGAGATAAGAGCCTTAGAGAAAAGGAGGAAGAGGTGAGATTTAAGGAAATGGCCTCTAAGGTGAGCCAGTGGCTTGAGGAGTCGAAGGAGATTGTCATCTCCAGTCGCGTGAGACTTGCCCGAAACTTAGCTGACTTCCCTTTCACCCATTGGGCGAGGAAAGAAGACTTAGCCCAGATTGTAGAGAAGGTTTCGCAAGGAGCCAAGAGAAGCAACTATCTCAAGAATGCCCTCATGATCAATCTTAAAGAACTGGGTGACATCGACCGCCAGTTCTTGATGGAGCGCCACCTCATCTCAAGGGAGCATGCCATGGGACCGGAGAAGGAGAGGGCGGTCATCATTTCAGATAAGGAGATCATCTCCATCATGGTGAATGAGGAGGACCATCTTCGTATTCAGGTAACGGAATCTGGACTAAACCTTATTGAGGCCTGGAGATTGGCGACCAAGATAGATGGTGAACTGGAGAAGGGATTGAATTATGCTTTTAGTGAGAAGTATGGCTATCTAACCGCCTGCCCCACAAATACTGGGACAGGCTTGAGGGCCTCAGTCATGATCCATCTCCCGGCCCTGGTTATGTCCCGTCAGATCAATAGGGTCCTGGATGCCGTCTCTCGGGCCAATATGGCGGTGAGGGGCATCTATGGGGAGGGGACTCAGGCCCAGGGAGATCTCTTTCAGGTTTCAAATGAGATAAGTCTCGGTGAGAGCGAGGAGGAGATCGTGGCGCATGTAGAGAAGGCTGCCCGGGAGATTATGGAGTATGAGGAGAGGGCGCGGAAGAGGCTTTTGACCCAGTTGGAGGATGAGATTAAGGATAGTGTATCCCGGGCCTATGGGACGCTCTGTAGCGCTTATACCATCACTTCTGGAGAGACTTTAACCCTTCTATCTAAATTACGTTTAGGAAGAGCAATCGGTCTTGCCCAGGATATAGATATTCCTACTTTGAATGAGCTCTTGGTTCTTACCCGTCCTGCCCATCTTCAAGAGATAGCAGGCAGGAAGTTGCCTGCTCCAGAGAGGGATGTGAAGAGGGCAGCACTCATAAGAGAGAAGTTAAAGATAAAGAGTGAACAGGGAGGTTGAGATGGATGGAAGGTTTACAGAGAGGGCGAAAAGGGTCATAGATCTCGCCCGGCAGGAGGCAGGAAGGCTGGGTCACGACAATATCGGGACAGAACATCTGCTCTTAGGATTGGTGAGGTTAGGAGAAGGGGTGGCGGTTGAAGTCCTGAAGGGCTTTGGCATCGATCTGGAGTCCATAAGAATAGCGGTGGAGAAGATCGTTCCCAAAGGGGCAGCGACTCTGAAGATGGGGGAGATCCCCTTTACCCCTCGGGCGAAGAAGGTCCTGGAGAAGATCGTGGTTGAAGAGGCTAGAAGGTTAGGACATAACTATGTGGGAACAGAGCATATCCTCTTGGCCCTGATTAGTGAGGGAGAAGGGGTGGCGGCCCAGGTATTGTTAAACCTTGGAGTTGACCTAGAGAAAGCGAGGAAGACCATACTAGAGATTCTTAAGCCCGAAGAGGCACCAGGGATTACCCCAGAAGAAGAGGGGATACCCAAGGGATTCCCCCCTATATTTGGGATTCCCGGAATGAAGAAAGAGGCCAAGGCCATCTCCCAGACCCCGGCCCTAGATGCCTTTGGGAGGGATATGACCCAACTAGCGAGGGAGGGGAAGCTCGATCCGGTCATCGGAAGGGAGGATGAGATAGAGAGGGTCATTCAGATCCTGGCTCGGAGGACCAAGAATAATGCCGCTCTTATTGGTGAGCCGGGAGTGGGGAAGACGGCCATCGCAGAAGGAGTAGCCCAAAGGATAGCAGCGGGAAAAGTGCCTGAACTCTTGGCCAATAAGAGGATGATTGCTATCGACTTAGCAGGGATGGTGGCAGGAACAAAGTATCGGGGTGAGTTTGAGGCCAGACTGAAGAAAGTGGTGGAGGAGATTAAAAGGAGCGGGAACATCGTCATCTTCATCGATGAGCTCCATACTCTGGCTGGGGCTGGTGCGGCAGAAGGGGCCATCGATGCCTCCAGTATCCTGAAGCCCTCTTTGGCCAGAGGAGAACTACAGTGCATCGGAGCTACAACCTTAGGTGAATACCGGAAGTACATTGAGAAGGATGGAGCCCTGGAGAGGAGGTTCCAGCAGGTCTTCATTGATGAGCCATCCGTAGCAGAGACAGAGAAGATCCTGGAGGGACTAAGGAGTAGGTATGAGGAACACCATAAGGTAAGGATAACCCCAGAGGCCCTGAAGGCTGCCGCAGAACTATCTGAGAGATACATCTCTGATCGGAACTTGCCAGACAAGGCCATTGACCTGATCGATGAGGCTAGCGCCCGAGCGCGCTTAGCAGAGGCCACCATGCCTCCTCACCTCAAGGAGATAGAGCAAGAGATAGAGGAGGCGGAGAAGGGAAAGGTAGAGGCGGTCAAGGCCCAGGAGTTTGAAAGAGCAGCAGAATGTAGGGATAAGGTAAAGGAATTGAAAGAGAAGTTGGCGAAGACCAGGGAAGAGTGGGAGAAGTCAAGGAAGGCCCTGAAGCCCGAGGTCTCTGGTGACGATATCGCCTACATCGTCTCCAAGTGGACCGGGATACCGGTTATCAAACTCACCCAGGATGAAGAGGAGAGGCTGACCAGGATGGAGGAGGAGTTGGCCAAGAGGGTAGTTGGTCAAGAAGAGGCTTTAAGAACGGTCTCCGATGCCGTGAGAAGGGCACGGGTAGGGATAAAGGAGCCCAAGAGACCCATCGGCTCCTTCATCTTCGCGGGACCGACTGGAGTAGGGAAGACAGAGCTTGCCCGAACCCTTGCTGAGACCCTCTTTGGTGATGAGAACGCCATGGTGCGGTTCGATATGAGTGAGTTCGCAGAGAGGTTCACGGTCTCCCGGCTGGTGGGAGCTCCTCCCGGGTATGTGGGGTATGAGGAGGCAGGACAGCTCACAGAGCCAGTGAGGAGGAGGCCCTATACCGTAGTTCTCTTAGATGAGATTGAGAAAGCCCATCCGGATGTCTTCAATATCTTATTGCAGGTCATGGATGAGGGAAGATTGACGGATAGCCTGGGTAGAACTGCTTCCTTCAAGAATGCGGTAATCATCATGACCTCTAACGTGGGGACTGAGGATATCATGAGAAGGGCTCCGGGCTTTGAGGCGGTAAAGGAGATCTCCCCAGAGGAGATGCGGAAGAACGTCCTCTCCAAGATGAGGAATACCTTCCGCCCAGAATTCCTGAATAGACTAGACGGGATCATCGTCTTCCATCCCTTAGCCAAGGATAACCTGGCCAAGATCTCGGAGCTCATGCTTGAGAAACTACGCCAGAGGCTGGATAAGAAGGGAATAAAGTTAGAACTCTCTAAGGAGGCCAGAGAATTTTTAGTCACCAAGGAGTATGATGCTGTTAAGGGGACAAAGGATTATACCTATGCCTTTGGTGCCCGACCATTGGAGAGGAATATCGAGAGGTTCATTGAGGATCCCCTCTCCTCTGAACTCTTAAAAGGGAAATTCAGAGAGGGTTCTATCATCCTAGTCGATCTTGAAGAGAATAGGCTAATCTTCAAAGAGAAGGGAAAGCCCCGCCCCATCGCTAAAAGCGGACAGGGAAAAGTGTAGCCTTGGAACAAGAGAATTCTCATAGCGATCTTGAGGCATCGGAACTTGAGTAAGCAAAAGACGGCGAAAGCATTCATAAAGCAGCCGTCATTTTGCCTGAGGAAGAGCCTAATCCTTGCCATTTTTAGTCTGATAATCATTACTCTAGGGGCAGGGGCCCAAGAGAAGGTTATCAAGGCCATTGAGATTGAGGGAAATAAGAATATTAGCCAAGAGAGTATCCGGAAAGTAATCAAGACCAAGGTAGGGGGTGAGTACTCCCTATCCGCCTTAAGAGAGGACCTGAAGAGAATCTATGGATTGGGCTTCTTCTCTGATGTCAGGATCGATACCTCCCCCTTTGAAGAAGGGGTTAAGGTAAGCTTTATTGTTGAGGAAAGATTTTTAGTCGGGAAGATAATTTTTGAGGGGAATAAGAAGATCAAGAAAAAGGCTCTCTTGGAGGAGATCGAGTTAAAGGTCAATGAGGTCTATAGCGAGAGGAAGGTAAAGGAGGCCAAGGAGAAGATCCTTTCTCTGTATAAAGAGCGGAGGTATTATCAGGCGGAAGTAGAAGAGGAGGTCGAGATAGATGAGGAAGAAGGGAGGGCAAACGTTACCTTTAAGATTGAAGAGGGCAAAAGACTAAAGGTAGAGAGACCTCAGATTTTAGGGAATAAGGTCTTTTCTGATCAGAAGATCAGAAGGGTGATGAAGACCAAGAAGAAAAAGTTTGATGAGGAGGTCTTTGGCGAAGACTTAGAAAGGATAGTCATCCTCTACAAGACGAAGGGCTATCTTTTAACAGAAATCGCAGACCACAAGATTAGCTATGAGGAAGAGAAGATATTCATTACTATCTTAATTGAAGAAGGACCCCAGATAAAGATGGGCAGCCTCTCCGTCTCGGGCAATGAATTATTCACAGATGAAGAGATCGCGAAAGAGATGATCCTAAAAGAGGGGATGGTCTTCAATGAACTGCAGTTTGACAGGGACCTCTTCCAGGTCCATACCCTATACTACAATCAGGGCTATGCCTTTGCCCGGGTAGAACCTACTGAGGAAATCGATAGGGAAGAGGGGAGGATAGATATCGGCCTGGATATCACAGAGGGTCCCCTAGCCTACATCGGGAAGATCGAGATCACGGGAAATGAGAAGACCAAGGAATATGTGCTAAGAAGGGAACTGGCTATTTCCGAGGGGGAGGTCTTCAGCTATAAGAAGATACTGAGAAGTCAGGAGAAGTTATATAATTTAGGGTACTTCAAGAGATTGGACATTGAAGAAGAGGAAGGGGTAAGGATCGATACCTACCCGGGAAAGGAACCGAACATCATAAACCTAGTCTTCGATGTTAAGGAGAAGAAGACCGGAACCCTGAACTTAGGGATGGGATATTCCAGTGTAGATGGAGCGGTGGGGCAGGTCTCGGTCTCTGAGATAAACCTCTTTGGTAGAGGATATCAGGCATCGGCTACTGTGGAGTTTGGAGGAAAGAGGCAGAGCTATGACCTGCGCTTCACCAATCCCTGGCTCTTCAATACCCCCACCTACTTCTCTACCGGAATCTGGCATCATACCAGGATCAGGGATAGTTATCATATTGAGCGGAGGGGAGGAGATATCACTTTTGGCCATCCCATAACCGACTTCACCAAGTGGTACCTCAACTATAAGGGTGAGAGGGTGAGGGTCTATAAGGTGGAGGACGATGCCCCCTTTGACATTGCCCGAGAGGAAGGGAAGAAATTCCTCTCCTCTCTCACTCCCTCTTTCGTGAGGGATACCAGGGACTACATCTTCGATCCTACTAAGGGTTCCTATAACTCTTTATCCATAGAATGTGCGGGAGGTCCCTTAGGAGGAGACTTTGACTTCCTGAAGTATGGATTGGATTCCCGCTGGTACTTCAAGACCTTCTGGAAGTTCGTTCTGGCCCTGCGCCTCAGAGCAGGATATGTTGAGGAGTTTGGCGACTCTACCTATGTTCCCATCTTTGAAAGGTTCTATGTTGGGGGAGCGGACACTGTGCGGGGCTGGAAGTATGCCGATATCGGTCCTAAGGCAGCCAATGGCGATCCCATTGGAGGGGTGAAGATGGTGGTGGGTAATTTGGAGTGGCGCTTCCCGATATATAAGATACTAAAAGGGGTTATCTTCGTTGATGGCGGTCAGACCTGGGCCAGGGGGATAGATCCAGACTGGGGAGATATTGAGGGAGGATATGGAGTAGGGATAAGGCTCCATACCCCGATGGGGGTTATCCGCTTCGATTATGGAAGACCGATCAATCCTCCTCCTGGTGTCCCCCAGAGCCAGTTCTATTTTAGTATTGGGCAATCCTTCTAAAGGCGAATTTAAAGCAAAAAACGAAAGCAATTAAAACGCGAATAATGACAGATACAGGATCTACGATCTGTAATAATCTATATAAAAGGAGGGTGAAATGGTAAAGAGAGTAATTTTGGTTGGGGGGGCTCTTCTATTTTTGTTGAGTTTCCTGGGAAGGGCGGAGAATTTGGCGAAAGTGGGTTATGTGGATATGGACCGGGTATTCGATGAGTATACTGAGACCCAGAAGGCAAGCCAGGAGCTCAATAAGGAGATTAGTGCCCGGAGAACGGAGATCACAAAGTTAGAGAATGAGATTACTACTTTAAAAGAAAAACTTGACGCCCAAGAGGCCCTTCTCTCTAAAGAGGAGAGGTCGAAGAGGGCCCAGGTGATCAACCAGAAGATTTTAGACCTCCAGAAGTATGTCCGGGATATAGAGATGGATCTGGCAAGGAAAGAGGAGGCCATGACCAAGAAGCTGATCACGGCTATCTACAACGTGGTCCGAGAGATAGCGAGAAAGGAAGGATATACCCTCATCCTAAGGAAAGATAGCATTCTCTATGGAGAAGAGGGCATGGATCTCACGGATAAGGTGATAAAGGTTCTCAATAAAGGCAAATAGACGCGAATCATC
>DLMW01000068.1:0-919 GCA_002478245.1 bacterium UBP18_UBA7526 | reverse complement strand
AATACAAAGGAATTCGCGTTTCGGGAGAGAAGATGGGGAAGAGTCTGAAGGAGATAGCAGAACTGGTTGGGGGAAAGGTACGAGGAGACGAGAGCATCGAGATAGAGGGCGTATCTGGAATAGAGGAAGCGAAGAAAGGAGAGATCGCTTTCATCAGCGATAAGAGACATCTTCCCCTTTTAGATACTACCCAAGCCTCAGCAGTCATCGTTTCCCGAGAAGTTAAGGAAGCAAAGGTTCCGCTCATCCAGGTAGAGAACCCTTACCTTGCTTTCGCAGAGGTAATGAGAATCTTAGTCCCTTACGAAAAACCTGCCCAAGGGGTTCATCCTTCAGCCATCGTTTCAGAAGGGGTGGATTTAGGGAAAGGGGTCTCCATCGGTGCCCATTCTGTCCTAGAAGAAGGAGTAAGGATTGGGGATAATACCATAATCTATCCCTTAGTCTATATAGGGAAGGGAAGTAGAATAGGGAGGGACTGTATCATCTATCCCCAGGTAATGATCAGGGAGGGAGTAGAGATCGCTAATCGAGTAATCATCCATTCTGGGGCAGTCATCGGCTCTGATGGCTTCGGCTACATTCCCCATGAGGGAAGACACCATAAGGTCCCGCAGATTGGGAAGGTGGTCATCGAAGACGACGTTGAGATCGGAGCGAGTGTCACCATTGATCGGGCGACCCTGGGAAAGACTTGGATAAAGAGAGGGGTGAAGATAGATAATCTGGTTCAGATTGCCCATAATGTAGTAATTGGGGAAGACTCCATCATCGTTGCCCAGGTGGGGATCTCAGGAAGTACCGAGATTGGGAAAGGGGTTACCCTGGCGGGCCAGGTAGGGGTGGTCGGGCACGTGGCCATCGGCGACGGCGCCATCGTGGGAGCCCAGTCGGGGGTTCCCGCCGACCTTCCGGCCGG
>DLMW01000002.1:23268-24272 GCA_002478245.1 bacterium UBP18_UBA7526 | reverse complement strand
ATCCCTCGGGTAATGTAGTTACCCGCTCTGTCCCGGATAATATCTAAAGGCCTCTGGATGCCATCGTATATCCCGCTCATCAAGCCCGGGCCAAGTTCCACGCTCAAAGGAGCCAGGGTGGTCTCCACCGGCTCTCCCGGCCCCAAGCCACTCGTCTCCTCATAGACCTGGATGGATGCCTTATCCTCTTTAATCTCAATGATCTCACCGATGAGGCCCATCCTGCCTACTCTTACCATGTCGTACATCTTGGCCTTCTCCATCCCCTCAGCAATTACCAAGGGACCAGAGACCTTAATTATTCTTGCCTCTTTCATTTCCCTTCCTCTTTTAAGATGTCTGTGCCTAGTGCCTTCTCAGATATCTTCTTTAACCTTTCTCGAGCAACGCCCAAGATCTCACCTCTTCCGGGAATGACAACAATATTTGAAAATTTACTAAGCTCTATTATCAATTCCTTAAGTCTTTGAGAAGATAGACTCTCCGTGATGTAGATAGTAGCATATCCCCTATCCTGGGTGAGGCTTCTCAATCTCTCCTCTGCTTCTTTAGTATCAATTACTGGATAGATCTCAACCCCTAAAGGCCTGAAGCCTAGGATAGCATCCTGCTCACCAATTACGGCAATCTTCATTCTCTACTCCAGGAGACTCCCTCAATGAACTTTCCTACTTTAGGTCCCTTGACCTTCTTTTTATCCTCTATACGAATGACCTTAAACCTTACCTTACCTCCAAAAGGACGGTAGGAATAGACCAAGAGGTAATCCCCCTCTCTTGACCAGATGTTCGGCCGATTCTTTTTCATAGAAAAGGTAAGGGCGGTATGCATGATCCTTTTCCCTTGTTCGCTATCCAGATCGAAGATATAGTGCCCCCATGTCTTCCAGAAGGCGATCCCCTTCTCTTGGGGAGCAAAAGAGGGACAGAGACCCTTTCCCACCCTCTCCTTCTTCTTTCCTTCAATGGTGAAAACGATAATCTCCTTTCCTGAAGTGGAGAAGA
>DLMW01000002.1:16261-23168 GCA_002478245.1 bacterium UBP18_UBA7526 | reverse complement strand
ACGATAATCTCCTTTCCTAAAGTGGAGAAGACAATCTTCTTGGAATCCGGGCTCCAGGAGGGAGGAGAACCGATGGGAAGAACCTTCATCTCATCCAGAGAGCAGGGAATGAGGTTAGTTATGCTTGCAATATAGAGTTTGGAATCCCAGATATTATCCGCATAGCCCAAAAAGGCGATCCTTGTCCCATCCGGACTCCAGGAGGGCCAGATGAACTTCAGGTCTTTGACTCTCACCAAGGTCCTTAGGTTTGTTCCATCTGGATTTATGGTAACTATCCTTCCTTCCTGGGAGAAGACGATCCTTCTTCCGTCTGGACTCCAACAAGGATATTTACCAAAGATAGCGCTCCCTTCCCTATCGCATATCTTGGTAATCTTTTCCGTTCCGGGATCAAGGATGAATAACTTATCATTCTGAGAATAGACTATCCTTCCCTTTAGATCCCTTGAGAATTTCTTCTCCTTCCCATAGAGGGGAAAGGAGAAAACCAAACCAATGAATACCAGAGAAATAATCCCAATCCTTCTCATATCTCCTCCTAAACGAAAGGCTCCCTCAATCTTTCCCGGATCATCTGGGCCGGGATCTCATTTATCCTTCCAGTCAATATGCTCCTTAGGAGTTTTATCTCATTCTCCTTAGCAATCAAATAAGCGATGAGTACTTCTAAGCCAGAGGTAACAAGTTTTGTCTTCTTTACATACTCTAAGAGAAAGTTATCACAGGAAAGCTCTAAGCCCTTCAGGCCTTCTTTTTCAAACCCGGTAGCGACCCCAGCATAGGGAGTGAAGAAGAGCTTCCTCAAGAAAGCGCCCTCCTCATCCTCATAGAATTCCAAAAAGAGTCTTGCGGTTAGAGTCCCCCCAGGAATGAAGACCTTCAAGAAGAGGTCTTTACTCCTTTTTAAGGCGCGGCAGCGAAAGAATGCCTTTATGTTGCTAAGGTCGATCTCCGTTCGAAAGAGATTTATCAAAAAATTATTTCTAGATTCCCTGGCCCTTTTGAGGCAGAGTCCATAGTATTCCTTATCCAGAATTACATCAATATCCTGAGGATTCCTGCTCTCTTCAAAGGCTCTTTTCGCTTCCTTCTGAATCTCCAAGAGTTCTTCCCTTTTCTCTATCTCCTTGGGATGGATAGTTCCCAGATCAATGAATGGTAGTTCTTCCAAGGGAAGGGGCCTCTCTTTAAATTTATTCTTTAAAAAGACCTTCAGATTATGGAAGTCGTAGCGCAGCCGGAAGAGGTCTGTTAATTCCCTATCCAGAGACCATTTATCAATGAAAGAGTAGAGCCTCTTTAATTCATCGTAGAGTAGGTCTTCAAAGTTTTTGATATCTTTTAGTTGGGAGAGGTAAGGGCCATAGTCTGTCTCCTCCAGCTCTTGAAGCAGGCCTAAAGCAGAAGTAGCAGCCACCATCCTCTCCATTTTCAATTTATCGAGAAGTCGCGTCTCAAGTGCCCTTATCCTTCCCGTGATATAAGCATACCTTGTGTCCATTTTCCCTCAGTAACCAACGATTAGAGGTATACAGTAACCAGCGAACAGAATAAGAACAGGCTATCTGGTTACCAGGTCATCCGGGACTGGGAAACCCGGGCATCCAGATATCCGGATCACCTAGTCCCCAATCACCGGTTTTCCGGATGACCTTTAAACTGTAAACTGGTTACTGGTTACTTCTCAAATAATATTCTTACTAGATGGGGTTCCAGTTCCTCACGCTTGGAACGAAGCAGGGATTCGAAGGAGTTATTTATCTCTATCTTCTCTCTCTTCAGGATGAATCCTCCACTAATCTCCCTCTCCTCTTCTGAGATTCTCAGATCCTTATTAATACTTCTAAGAAAAGAGGGGGTGATTCTCTCCTTATCCTCCTTAGAAAGGATAACCTCTCCGGGTTCGCTTGAGGCAACCTTAAGAAGCATCTTCTTCATCAGTTCTTGATAGGGTCTCTTACCGAGCCTTTTAAGTTTTGCCAAGGCCTTCCTATAGGCTTCCTCAATGAGACACTCCTTCTCTTCTAGAACCATTCTCCTGGCCTCTAAGTGGGCCAGGGTGAGAATATGGTCTCTTCTCCTTTGGGCTTCAAAGGAGGCCTTTCTTAGAATCCCTTCCGAAATTGCGGTTGCCTTCTCTCGAGCCTCCTTTAGGATTTCACTCACTCTATCCTGAGTCTCTTTCTTGATTTTGCCTATCTCGGATGAAGACTCTTCTTCAATGCGCTCAATAATCTTCTCTAAAGGCATCCTTCTCTCCATTACTAAAAGTTATTGCAACCATTAGTAGCAGCAAAACGAGTAACCGTAATTTTAAAGTTTTATCCCCTGGAGCAAAAAGATTGTAGCTACTAGACCCAGAACGGCATAGAACTCGACCACTGCCGCATAAACCAGAGCCCTCATAGCAGCTGCTGGCTGCTTAGCAGCTACTCCTACACCTGCGGTACAGACTCGACCTTGATGGATGGCGGAGACTAGGCCTGAGAAAGCGATAGGCAGACAGGATCCCAGTATCTGCCATCCCTGTAAGACGTTCAGAGAGACAACCTCGGCACCCAGAAGCCCCAGTTTAATAATGACCAAGAAACCGGCCAAAAATCCGTAGACCCCCTGAGTGCCAGGTAGGGCCACGAGGAGCAGCATGCTTCCAAACTTCTCCGGGTCCTCACTCAATACTCCATTGGCTGCCTGGCCAGTAAGGCCTACCCCAATGGCCGAACCGATACCAGCCAAAAAGACCGCCAGTGCCGCACCACAAATAGCAATGAACAAGCCCAACTCCATCTATTTCACCTCCTTTAAACACAGATGCACACAGATTTAATACAGATGGTCGCAGATATTTGTGAATCTTGGAGGATATAACGACGCATTTCGCTTGCCTCGTCTAATCATAGATTATCAGAACATCAGAGTATCAGAATGAGAATTCAGGAATCAGATTTCAGGTTCAATCTGACACTCTTTTTATTGTTCATTTTGCATTTTTACTTGATAATGGTATATTCCTCTTCCCTTCTAAAAGGCCTAAATGGCCCTCCTCCTCCCACAAAGAATTTGGTGAAAAACTCAAGATACTGAAGCCTTGAGGTATGAACATAGGCTCCCAGGATGTTGATGGCGATATTCACTAGGTGTCCAACACAGAAGACAACTACCGCCGCACAACTGCCAATAAAGATAGGGATTTTTAAGGACTGCAGAATGGAAGGCACTAAAAAGGTAATTTCATTCACCGCTTTGGCCAATAGTCCGGTAGCTAAACCCAGGGCGAAGAGACGGACATAGGAGAGGGTATCCGCCAGAAAGTTTCCCGCAACGATAGTATAGACACCGAAGATACTCCAGAAAATCTTTAGCGCGAACTCTTTGTTAATACGCCATTGATTATAGACAATGAGTATGACGCTCAATAGAAGAAGTCCTACTACAGGATAGAGAAAAGTTGCCTTAGGGAAAACTCCGGCCAAGGTCAGAAGGAGTAAGAGGAGGCCGCTCTGAATCCCTAAGGTGGGGGAATCCTGCAGAAGGACGCTTTTGTAGTCACGCATCCTGAAGTCTTTAACCGTTTTTATTGCTACCCCAGTCCAGACCTGAATGAACCCTAAAGCCAAGACCAGGGCTAAGAAGGGGAGTGTTTTCTCAGCCGGATTAAAGAGGACAAATGAATCCTTGAGATTTTTAAAGAGTGCCAGGCTCTGGGGCAGACGGTCTATAATATCCCCGAACCATCCTCCAGTAATTGCTCCCCAGAAGATGGTAGCAAGCCCTCCTAATATGAAGAGATGAAAGAAGCCCTTTATCTCTATTTTAGCAGAAAGCTTGACCAACAAGAGTAGGGAGAAAAGGACGATCAAGAATCCGTAACCAGCATCTGTCAAGCATAAACCAAAAGAAAAGGCGAAGAAGGGCGCAAGGAAAGGAGTAGGATCTACCGCCCGATATTGAGGATAGCCATATAATCTGGTCACCATCTCAAAAGGCTTAATGATTCTTCTATTCTCTAAAGCGATGGGAACCCTTTCTCCGAAAGAAGGATCTCTGGTAATGACCTCGGCCTCCTTGAATCTCTTCTCCAGCCCACTCTTTAGTTTTCTGACATCCTCAGCCCTTATCCAGCCCGCAATGCGGAACGTTTCATAGGTCTGGCTAAAGGAGTTCTGGATATCCCGCTGGGCCTTGAGGTTCCTAAGATAATCGTATAGGGCGACTACTTTTACCTTTAATTTTTCTAAAAGTGCTTTACCCTGGGCGAAAAGTTCCTCTTTTTCTTTTTCTACCTTTGCCAACCTCTCACCGATGAAGGAGTTGAGCTGAAGAGGGGTGATGTCCAGATGGGGATAGAGGACGCGCTCAAAGTTATATCCCTTTAGGATCTCACTTGCCTTTTGATCATCCTCTTTCAGATAGATCAGAAGGATATATTTCTTAACCTTGCTTTCACTTATTACTTTAAAGAAGAGTCTTTCCTGGGTTGTCTTCTCTAAATCCTTCCATAGATTCTCTACAACGCGGAAGGATACGGCACCCAAGACTACTTCTGTCTTTTCTGTGGGATGGACATCAGATAAAAGCATATCGAGATCGAGCCAGGGAAGGACCTCCTCCCTCCAGCTATGGAGCTTTCTAAAGGTATGTTTCAGCCTATTTAGGCGCTTCTCCAATCTCTGGCACTCCTCATAGATCTTCTGGTAATCAAATTCCTTTGTGATCACCTCAAATTCTTTTCTGGATAATAAAAACTTGGGCTTAATAAAACTTTCCAATATCCCCTTCTTCTCTTCAAACCTGGAGAAGAACTTAAGGATATAGGAGAGATTCCCCAATTCCTTCTCAATCTCCCCCTCCGCTTCAATAGGAAGTGGAACCCTCTCTTCTCTGACATCGATTATCTGAATCAGCCCTCTATCCTGCAGGTATCTTACCACTTCCTTTCTGTGCTCTTTATGGGCGATGATGTCTATCCTTTTTATGGGTGTTATAGCCATCCCTTGAACCTCTCTATTGCCTCGCTATCGGTCTACTCTTTTGTTCACAGTTTACTTCTACTTAACGATCTCTTGGGCAATGAAAGAGGCGGCCTCATTCATCCTCTTTCCGGCCGCCTTCCTTATCCTCTCTCTCTCTTTCAGAGACTTTTCCTTTATCTCCTGTGCTTCCTTATTCGCCAGTTCCTCTTCCTTCTCAATCAGTTTCCCTCCTTCTTCTTTTGCCTTGGCCTCTGTCTCTTTGATTAGCTCCTCTGCCGCACTCCGCGCCTCCTTTATCCTCTTCTCTCTTTCTTCCTTTGCCTCTTCCAAGGCCTTGGCACAAGCAGCCTCTTTCTCTTCTATCTTCTTAATCGCTTCCTCAACCATCAGCCAACCCTTCTTCTTAGATCATGGAGCCATATTTGATAGCAGTCGCTTATCCTAAGACAGCTAGCACAATCTAGGGACTTTGTCCACTGAGAATGGTAGCAGGGAGGCTTCTCTATTGAGTGGGCCCTATCCCTCCTTCTCCTCCTTCTATGGGATATCCCCTTCGCCCACTTAGCCTTCCCTTTCCTCGGTTTCATTCCTTTTCCTCAGGTAGTGATTCAATCTTTTTAGATTCTATCTTCTTCACCGCCGCTTGAGCAGCTTTGCAAACCCCTCTCTTATTCTTACCCTTCACAGCCTCCTCTAGGGCAGGGACCGCCCTTTCGTCTCCTATCTCACCTAAGGCTAAAGCTGCTTTATATCGGACAGGCCACTTCTCATCCCTAGAGTCCACCGGTACCCTGCGCCTACTCTATAGTTTCTTTTTAATCGCCTGATCTCTCTTATCGGAGCGTATTGATTGATTCTAACTTTGGTATCCCATAGGTTATTGGTCTTTAGATATTCCCCAATATCATCGATCGTATCTTGAGAAATCCAGTGTTTGTCTACCTTCCAATTCCATAAGAGTAGTTTTGATGGAATCCACCCTGTTACGGGATTGGGAATAAGGGAAAAGAAATAGTGGCCTAGTCCATTTACAATCTTTACTTCCCGGCCGACCTCTACCTGGGAGTATCTTTTATCAGAAATAGGCTCATTTATTGGTCCCTCATACGGTATCCCTTTAATATATGGGCCGGGAGGTGTCGCACAACCTGAATAAAATAATAGCAAGATGAGTATTAAATGCCGGTATCTTTTCATTCTCCATTTTGCATTTTGCATTTGATTTTAATACTAGTCTCCTCTCTTTTTTCCCTTTACCTCATGGATCATTACTGCATAGCAGTCCCTAATATGGCCACAGGTAGCACAGTCACTACTCCTCCCCCACTTGAGATGATAGCAGTCCCTTCTCTCCGCTTCACTTAAGGGTCTCTTCTTTTCGGCCTTCTTTCTCTCCTCAAGATATCGAAAAGCATCTGCCTTCCTCATTTCTTTCCCCTTTAGAACTTTATCTCCATTGCCCGATAGGGGCAGGCCTTGATGCATAACTCACAGACAATGCACTTCCCCTTATCAAAGAAGACCTCCCGCGTCTTCTGGTCTACAGTAAAGGCCTGGGTAGGGCAGAGGGCAAGACAGGCCCCGCAGTGGGTACATCTTCCCCTAAGCCATCTGATATCCTGAGCCAAAGGCTCGATCCTTATCCCCAGGTCTTTCAAAAACCTGATCCCTCTATTGAGATTCTCCCTCTCCCCCTCTATCTCAAGAACCAGCCTTCCCTCTTCCTGAGGAGTGATCCGGGCCCTCAAGATATTGAAGACCAATCCATAGTCCTTCACTAAGTGATAGGTAATGGGCTTATCTACCAGGGAAGGGGGGAAGGTCAAAACTACTCTCTTCTTTCTTACCATCTCTTCCTCGCTTTCGCTCGGAGCAGACCCTGTTAGAGACTCGATTACAGAGAATGGAAGGAATATTCACCTTTGCTGTTA
>DLMW01000002.1:15711-16096 GCA_002478245.1 bacterium UBP18_UBA7526 | reverse complement strand
TAATCTTCCTTGCTTCTGCCTTTCTCTTATACTTCCTCTCCCAGATGGGATCCGCTACCTTCTTCCATTCCCGGGCATAATCGTCCAGGGGCTGGGCAAGGTTATTGATGACATGTTCCGCCCCTTTATATGTAGGATGGGCACCAGCCTCTTTCACCATCTCCCTCATAACCCAGGGGTGGTCGTGTAAGGGGCAGGAGCGGAGGAGATTCTCACCAAAGGGCATCCGAGAGCGAAAGGCCTTAAAATAAAAGGAGTTTATGGCCTCACTTAAGGATTTATCCTTAATGTTATCAACTGCGAAGTGACAGAAGACGCAAGGCTCAACATCTCCCTGGGCATTAATATGGAAGTACCTCCTTCCCGCAGCCATACACCCCCCCAC
>DLMW01000002.1:9226-15487 GCA_002478245.1 bacterium UBP18_UBA7526 | reverse complement strand
AAAAGCTCCTTTCTCTGCCCAGTAGTGGCCATGAGTTCCATATTGGGATGGCGACCGATGGGGACATAGGAGAAGTACCAGCCTAAGATACAGCCTTTCGCTACGAGCATGTCTATGAAATCCTCACTGGTAACCACATCTGCATTCTTCCTAGTATGAGTAACAGAGAAGCCAAATAATACTCCGCTCCTTTTTAGAATATCCATGGCCTCCATCACCTTATCAAAGACCCCTTCCCCTCTTCTCCCATCCGTCTCCCTCTCAAATCCTTCTAGGCTCAAGATAGTCAGGACATTCCCCACTTTGAGAAGGCGCTGGGCAAAGGTCTCATCGATCATGGTCCCATTGGTATAGACCATGAAGGAGGTCTCTGGGTGCCGGGCGAAGATGTCGATTAGATCCTCTCTTATGAAGGGTTCCCCACCGATGACTATTACATAGTACATCCCCATCTGGTTGGCTTCTCTTATCACCCGATCGATGAGTGCGGCATCCAGGTCTTCCTCTTTAGAATAATTCCCGGCATAGCACCCAGGGCAATGGAGGTTACACCTCATGGTGGGGCTTAGGGCAAAGAATCCAGGAGGATAGAAGCCACTCTTTTCACTGAAACTCTTCCTCTCGTTGGTTCCTTTGAGCATCTGATTGATGAGGAAGGCCTTGATGATTCTCTTTCTATGACGGGGATGGCTATGGTTAATGATGCGTTTGGTGATCTCTAAGGTGGGGTGACCCATCCTATAGAGTCTTCTTATCTTCCTAATCCAGACCAGATAATGCTTCCTCTGGGTGATCCTCTCTGCCAAATAGGTGAAGCGTATGATGTTCTTCTCTGGACTTTTTCCTAAGAGAGTGAGGAAGGCATTTATTGCCTGGGTCAGGGTATAGTTCCTAATTCTCTCTAAATACTTCATCCCGGTATTATCCAATTGCTCTTTAAGGAAGAGGGGCAACGGGCTCTGTTAAGAGGAACCCCTTCCTCTTTATCCAGTCCTTCAAGATATGGGCGATCTCCCTTGCCTTGGCATAGCTCGATAGGCTTGAGGTAGGAACCTCCTTCCCTCTTATCCTGATAGTGCCCGAGCGAAGCTGGGCATAGTTCACCTCTTTTAAGACAACCTCCTTGCCCATAGGATAGGCCTTGCTATAGTCAATGACTGGGGCATATATCTGAGAGTCCTCTATCGCAGTAAACTTCAGTATCCTCTCATTCAGGATAGGTATTGGTATCCCTATCCCTACGGTTAGGGTAGCCCCATATCCTGTGAAGGATGTCCCTATTAGCCACTTGGGACTCATCCCCTTCAGATCCCCAATTAAGGCTAAGGTTCCTGCTGGTCTCTTAGGAATTCCCTGCTTCGTCCTCTTCACTCTTGGGTTATGCTGAGTTCCACTAAAAGCAATATAGCCTATTCCTCCTCCCAAGAAGATCCTGGTTCCGATGCCGATGGTCTCGTAATAGGGATCGTTAAAGAGAGGGGAAAGTTGGCCAGCGGAACAGTAATTAGCATTCCCCAATTGGGGCTCGAGAACACCCATATAGGTATAGATCACCCTATCCGAAAGATTGACCGCAACATTATAGTTCTGATAGACATTCCTCGGATTATAGAGGACGGCCTTATCTAAATCTTTGATATTAATCTTGGTCTCCAATTCCTTCCTCGGATAGCAGTCCGTTCCATAGGTAAATGCTTTGAGCCTTATATCCAATCCTTTTACCAGTTCCTCTATGACATGCCCTCCTCCATACCCAAACTCCCCAGGATAGACCTTGTTCCTAGGATCATCATCTGGTAGAGCACTGGCCCCGAGATAGATATCCACCGCTGCCAATCCTCCATAGGCTGGGACATCATTGAGATAGACCTTCCCTCCCCCTACCTTAATCCTTGGTTTAGAATGGCCGAAATTAATGAAGACGCCACTGGAACACATGGGGCCAAAGGTAGCAGTAGTCACCACATCCACCTCTTGCGCACACCTCTTTATTCCCTTCTTCTTCACTAAATCAATGATCTCCTCTGCAGTGACTACTATTGCTTTTCCCTTCTTTATTCTCTCATTTATCTCTTTTATGGTCTTGGCCATCACTTACCTCGCTTACCCCGTTAGAAATCCTTTTTATAGGTTTTCTCTTAGACGCTATTATCCTTTTATCTCAAGAAATATGCCTTTATCTATTGAATTTTCTAATGGGGTTTACCGTAAACCAATTGTGACTGTTCACATTTACTTCTGATTACAGAATAGTTCCGTACTTAAGTATCTCTCTCCCGTATCTGGCAAGATAACGACAATTAGCTTTCCTCTATTCTCTTTTCTTCTTCCCACTTCTAAGGAAGCATGGACCACAGCACCAGATGATATCCCAGCCAATATCCCTTCCTCCTTTGCCAGTCTTTTCGCCATCTTAAAAGCCTCTTCATCCTTTACGGGAAAGACCTCAGCGATTAATGATCTATCCAGGACCTTGGGGATGAATCCCGCTCCCATCCCCTCAATCCTATGGAAACCGGCCTCTCCTCCAGAGAGGACAGAAGAGGAGGCAGGCTCCACAGCGATTACTCTAACCCCGGGCTTTTTTTTCTTTAGATAGCGTGAGGCACCAGTAATTGTCCCTCCTGTACCCACCCCAGCCACTAAGATATCTATCCTTCCTCTGGTATCTCTCCAGATCTCTGGTCCGGTAGTCCTTTCATGGGCCAAGGGATTGGCTGGGTTCTCAAACTGATTCAAAAAGAGAGAATCTGGGTTTTCCTTTGCCAATTCTATTGCCTTCTCAATGGCCCCTCTCATCCCTTTCTCTTTAGAAGTTAGGACTATCTCTACTCCCAGGAAGGAGAGGATCTTCTTCCTCTCCTCACTCACATCCTCTGGCATGGTAAGAATTAATCTATAACCCTGAGAGGCGGAGATAGCGGCCAAGGCAATGCCCGTATTGCCACTAGTAGCCTCGATGAGGGTAGTCTTGCCCGAGGTAATCTTCCCTTCCTTCTCTGCCTCATCGATCATGGCCACCCCGATCCTATCCTTTACACTTCCCAAGGGGTTGAAGGACTCTAACTTGGCCACAATCTCAGATTCCAAGCCCTTAGTTATTCTATTTAATCTTACCAGGGGTGTCTTACCAATAGTCTTGGTTATATCAGAATAGATCATCCCTTTGCAACCAAAAGGCTATCCGGATCTCCTCGCCCCGCATCGCTGGTTGCCCTTTAAAACTGATCACCTGCTCACTTTCTCGCCTGCTCCGCCCTTCCCTTCCAATCTCTCTATTCTCTTCTCCAGCTCCTCCTGCTTCTCTAAGAGAATATTGACCGCCTCTGCTACTGGATCGGGAAGCCTTCCATGCTCTAAGTCAATCTTAGGCTTCACCTTCGGCCTCTCCACCGCCCTTCCCGGAACGCCGACCACTACCGCTCCGGGAGGGACATCCTTCACTACCACAGAGCCGGCACCGATTCGCGCTCCCTCACCGATCTCAATGGCCCCTAGGACAACGGCATCCGCGCCCACTACCACCTTATTCCTAATAGTGGGATGCCTCTTCCCCTTCTCCTTTCCCGTCCCTCCCAGGGTCACCCCCTGATAGAGCAGGACATCGTCTCCGATCTCTGTCGTCTCACCGATGACCACTCCCGAGCCATGGTCGATGAAGAACCTCCTTCCGATCCTCGCACCAGGATGGATCTCAACATCTGTCAGGTGGCGATTGATGTGGGAGATGAGCCTCCCTAAGAAGCGCATCCTATGCTTCCAGAAGAAGTGAGCTATCCGATGGAGCCAGATGGCATGGAGACCAGGATAGCAGAATATAACCTCCAAAAGACTCCGCGCTGCTGGATCCTCATCAAAGACCGTCCTAATATCCTCAGCTATTCTCTTAAACCCCATTAGAGGTGCCAATCTTCCCCTCCCCTAGTAATACTAATGTCTCCGCCCCTATTAGAAAATCTTCGGCTTCTAATAAGATATTACAGCTTATAGGTTTTGTCAATGATGATAAGTTACCGGGTATTTCTCGTCCATTGTGCGTTGAAGGATTGGGCTGATTGTCCATCTAAGACGGATCATTTTGTTTTTTTGCTATTACACTACGAGCTTCGCCCTGAGGCTGGCTCAGGGCTTTGCCCAGTCCTAAAGAGAGAGCGAAGGGTGCAACCGCTCACCGAACATTGATATCATATTCTCTCTGCGATAAGCTGGGCGACCTTCTTTCCAGAGAGGAGCATTCCCCCGAATATGGGACCCATCCTGGGGCCACCGAAGAGCGCATTGGCCGCCATCCCCGCCACATAGGCCCCGGGATAGAACTCCTTGGTATTCCTAACAATGGCCTTCTCTCCTCTCTCAGCCCACATGGGTCCCTCTCCCACGATCCCCCCGGTTCTGGTCTTTAACCTGGTTCCCAACTTTCTCTGAATAATACTTGCTACCTCACAGCCATGGCCTGTGGCATCCACTATAAACCTTGCCCTTACGGTCATGGGATCGACATGTAATTTTGCCCATTCTACACTACTCCAGTTCAAGACAAAACCGGTTACCCTATCCTTCCTCATCTCTACATCCTCGACGCTCATGAGATTGAATATCTGGGCTCCGGCTCTGACCGCCTCAGAGGCAAGAGTAGTTACGGCCTCAGTGGCATCTGCCACATAGTAGCCCTTCTTATATTCTCTATTCCTGATCCCGAACTCATCTAGGATCTTCTTGCCTTCAGAGCAGACCACGATGCTATTGAGCATCATCCCTCCACCCCACATCCCACCCCCAATGGATAACCTCCTCTCAAATAGGACCACCTTCTTCTTTGCTTTTGCCAGATAGTAGGCAGCGGAGAGGCCCGCTGGCCCTCCACCAGCAATGGCCACATCAGAGGATAGATAATCCCTAAACTTCCTGGTAAAGGTCTCTATTATGGCCTCGGTTATGATGATCTCATCCAGTTTCATACCCCCTCCGCTAAAAATGATTGCGGCGATAAAATCGCCAATGGGATTAGAGTTCTGCTTTTTTTAGTTCTTTTAAGACATTCTTTCTTATCCCTTGGACCCTGGGAAGTTCAGTGACCAATTTTCCTCTTCTCACTAAGGGCCTGAGCAGTCCTTCAAACCTTCCTCCACAGGAGCATTTAATAAGCCTCCTATTTGCTAAAGTAACCTCCCTCTTTCCGCATTTAGGGCAGCGCCAGAGCTGCTTCCTTCCCGATAACTTTCCCCTTTTGGTAAAGGGCTTTTCTTCGATCTCAATGATATCTAAGGAGAAGTCGATTACTCGGGCATTGCTTATCGCTGTCCCCACCCCATAGGCAAAGGCTTTTGGGCTTAGTCTTAGGATCTCTTCCTCATCTATTCCCCCACTTAAGAATAACTTTACATCCTTGAATCCCCTCTGATCTAACTCCCACCTCACCTCTTCCAATATCTTCAAGAAGTCTCCCCTTCTCGATGCCGGGGTATCGAGCCGCACTGCGAAAAGGTCCTTTCCCAAGGCCTTAGCCACTCTTACTGCCTCAAACTTCTCATCCCCTAAGGTATCGATCAATGATACCCTCTTTACCCCTTTTGGGATTACCTCATGGAAGGCCTCGGTGGCCTTTACCGTATCCCCCATGATCAAGATCAGGGCATGGGGCATGGTTCCGATCGCTTCTTCCCCAATTAGTTCGGCGCTCTTGATTACTGCCACCCCATCACATCCTCCCAAGAAAGCCGCCCTCTCAATCATGGGAGAGATGGCAGGATGCATCCTCCTTGCCCCAAAACTAACGACCAATCTTTCTCCTGCGATCTTCTTACACCTTGCTGCCTTGGTCGCTATCCCACTTGCCTGGCAGATCAATCCTAAAAGAGGGGTCTCATAGACCGCAAAGCTGGAATATTCACCGCTAATGGTCAATACCGGCTCCTCAGGATAGAAGAATGTCCCTTCTAACATAGAATCGATGTCAACTGGCTTATCCCTAAATAACTCCACTACCTCCTCAATCCCAGCCAGTATCGCCCAGGGATAATGGGAGGGGAACTTATGGGCCACCACCTCCATGGCCACTCTCTTTTTAATCCTCTTCTTCTTCAGGATCTCCTCTGTCCTCTTGAAATAGACATCAGTGACCTTCCCTTCCTTAATCTCCTTCTCACTTGCTATATGGAACATTCCTTACTCCTTATCTCCCTAAATGTGCCACTTTCCTCGAGTTTCTCTCCTCTTATGAGAATTACCCCTGGTGCTAGCTTCTCCTCCCTTAATCCTTTG
>DLMW01000002.1:2763-9054 GCA_002478245.1 bacterium UBP18_UBA7526 | reverse complement strand
TTGCTATGTTCCATAGAAAATCAGGTTCTATCCCTGCCATCCTCCTCTGGTACCAAGAGAAGATCGATGTCACTCTTTCTTGAGACCTCTCCCGTAACTGCAGAGCCAAATAGAATAATGCCCACTAAGTTAGGAATTTCTTCTGCCCACTTTTTCACTTTCTCAATAATCTGGAGGCACTTCTTAACCACATGGGTATCTAAATGTTTGCCATGCTTTCTCTCCATCCCATAAGCAATGAGATGGAATAGGATCCCAAAGGTTAATTCAACAATGGCTCTCTCCAGCTCCCCCTTGGATCAGGTAGGAGCTTTTCTAAGTCCGCCTTTAATCTCTATGGCCCTCAGCATTCATCTCTTGTCCATCAAGTGACAAAAATATCTAAATTTTACCTGTTTTGTCATTATAGTGGTAATATTATTCTATCTCTTTCTTCCTTCAAATTCAAATTACTTTTACTTTAAGGATATCTGCCATCTGATTCAGGGCAAATCTGCCCTCCTCTTCACTTAGGGCAGCGACACTATCCTTAGGAACAGTAACTCGATAGCCCCTCATTACGGCATCTGCTGCTGTGTAAAGGACGCAGATATTGGTAACCAATCCAGTTATGATTAACTCTCTAACTCCCAATTCTTTCAAGGTATTATCCAGATTAGTTTCGAAGAATCCTGAATAGCATTTCTTTCTAATGATATAATCTTTCTCTTCTGGTTTCAATCCCTCAATCACCTCTGCCCCTTTGGTTCCCGAGATGGCATGGGGAGGCCAGACCCTGAACTCCTCATCATCCTTATCATGACTATCACAGATATAGATTATAGGAATCTTCTCCTTTCTCGCCTCCCCTAGCCTTCTCTTTAGGGCAGGAAGAATCCTTCTCCCTTTAGGCACTTCTAATGGTGCTTTCTTAAGAAGAAAATCATTGACCATATCAATGACCAACAATGCCTTCTTGGACATAGTGCACCACTTAATTGTTTGTTTCCGGTTTACCCTTCCCGACATTCGGGACTGTTTACGGTTAACCTTTGTTCAGATTCGTTTGACTCCCAACTCCGTAGCATCGACTGGGGTTATGATTATAGATTCCGCCTCTTCATCTGGCAATTTTTTATAACTCACCTTTACTCTGGGGAATTCCTTTCCATCGCTATATCGGGCACAGAGAGAGGCCGCCTCTTCTTTTGTCTCCTCGTCCAAAATCCCCCGAACAATGGCTAAGGGGCCTCTATGTCCTGCCACATTAAAGGAAGTATCCCCTTCTTTGGCAAGAGACTTCAGCCTCTTATTCTCCTCCTTATTCCTTCCAATAATGATCTTTAATCCTGTAGAAGACCTGAAGTGTCTTCCTAATTTGAGGAGTAGAATATTATCCAAGGTATATTCGTTATGCTCCAAGAGGTCTTTCAGGCGCTTGGAAAATATAGAATCTGTTAAAAGGCAGCCGCCTGCTGGGGTAGTATAACTTCTTAGATTATATCTCTTAGCCAATTCCAGTTGGGGCTTCCTGCCCTTCCCGGATAAAGCCAATAGCTTTTCTCTATCAATCAATCCTTTCTCCTCTGCATCTGTAATGGGAAAGAGTTTTGCAGAGAGGGGTCTCAATAATATCCCTTGGGTCTCTGATCTCTTGGTTACTAGTTCCAGGGCCTGCTTATTCTGGGACTTGGGCCTCTGGCCTAAAACCTCACCGCTGATGATGAAGGAGGCCTCTAATCCTTCCATCTCTTCCTTTGCCTTCTTGGCCATCAATATATGGCAGTCGATGCAGGGGTTCATATTCTTCCCATAGCCGTATCTGGGACTCTTAACGATCCCCAGGATCTCAGTGGTAATATCCAGAATATGGAGTTTGATTTTTAATTCTTCTGCTGCCTTTATAGCATTCTCGGCGCCGAAGAAGGGAGAGGTGAAGCTTATTCCCTCAACCTCAATCCCCTGCTCCTGAACTAACTTAACCGCCAAGGAACTATCCAGCCCCCCAGAAAGCAAAGCCAAAGCCCTCACTGCCATACTAAAATCCTTCTTAAGAAGTTCGTTTACTATTAACTCTACACCGTATTCCTAGCAGATCCACCCCCCACCAATTACCATGTCTCTGTCATAGAAGACCACCGCCTGTCCAGGAGTAATCGCCCTCTGAGGTTTTCTAAACTTTACCAAAACTCTTTTGTTAGATAAAGGAGTAATCAGAGCATCCTCTTCTCTATGCCGATACCTTATCCTTGCCTTTACCTCTCTGGGCCTCTTCAGTCTATCGATAGCAATCCAATTGACATCCCCTGCTATCAGTTCATCCTTAAGTATCTCTTCTTCACTCCCTACGACAATGACATCCTTACTAGTGTCGATAGCAATGACATAGAGGGGCCTGCCAAGAGCGATCCCCAATCCCCTTCTCTGGCCAATAGTATAGAAAGCGATCCCCTTATGTTTCCCTAGAACCTTCCCTTCCCTATCAACGATCAATCCCTCCCTTATTCGTGACAATTCGCCTCCTTTATTCGCGACAATTCGCCTCCTGAGGAATTCGCGATAATCCGCGTCTGGGGCGAAGCAGATCTCCTGACTAGATGGTCTATCATGAATCCCTAACTTTCTTGCTCTCTCCCTAACCTCTTGGAAAGTGAGGTTCCCTAAAGGGAATAGTGTAGGCTCAAGTTGCTTCTGATCCAGACCACATAAACAATAGGACTGGTCCTTCTCCCTATCTCTCCCCTTCTTCAATAGATACCTCTTCCTTCCTCTATCATAGACTACCTTGGCATAGTGGCCAGTAGCGATATAATCTGCTTCCAGTTCCTCTGCTTTTTTCAAAAGGGCCATAAACTTTATTCCTCTATTACAGACAACACAGGGATTGGGGGTACGGCCCTTAGCGTATTCCCTTACAAAGTAGTCGATCACCCTTTTCTCAAATTCTCTCTTAAGATCGAAAGAGTAGAAGGGAATGTCTAGCTTAGCGGCCATGCCTCTGGCAGACTCTTCTATATCCAAAGCACAGGCCAGGTTGAGGTAAACTCCAATGACCTCATATCTTTCCTTTAAGAGAGAAGCGGCCACAGAGGAGTCCACCCCCCCGCTCATCCCCACTAAAACCTTCTTCCTCATCTCTTTATTCGCGTCCTTTATTCGCATCTGTTCGCATCTTCCATACCCCAGATATCTTCGCCTTACAGTACTTACACCCTCCCTCTACCACATGATTCCCCAAGACATGGAACCCCATTCTCTGTATGAGGAGCCTATTACAATTGGGACAGTAGGTATTCTCCCCTCTATGCCCCGGAACATTCCCGATATAGACATATCTTAGGCCCTCTTCCCGAGCAATCTTCTCCGCCATCTCTAAGGTCTTGACTGGTGTGGGGGAGAGGTTCCTCATCCTATACTGGGGCGAAAAACGGGAGAAGTGAATGGGGACCTCCTTACCTAAATTCTTAACAATCCACTTACACATTTTTTTGATCTCTTCTGGACTATCATTCTTGGTAGGGATGATTAGATTTGTAATCTCGGTATGGACCCCCTCTTCTTTTAGAATCTTTAGGGTATTTAAGACCGGCTCTAAGGTAGCATCGCAGAGTTCCCCATAGAACCTCTCAGTGAATGCCTTCAGATCGATATTGGCCGCATCTAGATATTTACAGATCTCTCTTAAAGGTTCTTCATTGATATAGCCTGCGGAGTGCATGACATTCATGATCCCAGATTCCTTGGCCAATCTTGCTGTCTCTAACATATATTCATAGAAGACCGTGGGTTCGGTATAGGTATAGGCGATGGAAGGACAATTACTCCTTTTTGCCATCTCTACCACATCCTTGGGAGGAAGATAGTAGTTATTCGTTTGTTCTGGTGGGTACTGGGAGATGGTCCAGTTCTGACAGAACCTACATCCTAAGTTGCATCCTGCGGTAGCGATGGAGAAGGACTTTGTTCCGGGAAGGACATGGAATAAGGGCTTCTTCTCTATTGGGTCGGCATGAACCGCACAGGGGAGATCGCAGACCATGGTATAGAGCCTGCCGCCTCTATTCTCCCTCACCTTGCAATACCCTCTCTTCCCTAAAGGGATGAGGCACTTCCTAGGACAGAGCTCGCACCGTACCAATCCTTTGGCCAGGGGCTTCCAGTACATGGCTTTAGCGGGCACGATCTCCTTTGCTTTAGGGGTTGCTCCTGTTCTGGGGATCCCACCCCCCACCACAACAAAGTAGGGGTGGGAGGTCAATCCCATAAGAAGAGTGACAAAGAGTAAGATTAAAAATCTCCTCATTGAAAGACCCCTATTATTAGACGGATGCCAAAGTAGATTAAGAAGCAACCACAGAGGCGACTCGCTACCTGATGGAGGATCGGTTTTAAGGATAGGAGTCTTCCCAGGCCTCCGGCAACCAGAGCAAGAAGGATTAAAGGAGAGATCACTGTTCCCAGACCGAAAGAAAGACCCCAGAAGGCGCCAATAAAGGGTCCCTTGGCCAATCCCGCGATAGCAGCCAAGGCGCCGAGTAATGGCAGACAGGGTGAGACGCCGATTAAGATGCCTAAGAGGATCATGCTCTTGGCGCTTCTCTCAATCGTCTCCCTATGTAGTAGCTGGCAGAAGAAAAACCTTGTCCTACCGAGTATCATGATCATTCCTAAGAGAAGGACAAATATTCCCGCTCCAAGATACTTTATGAGATTAAACCTTAGGGAAGATATCACCTCGGTCAAGAGATAACCGATGCTACTTGCCAACAGACCCAAGAGTCCATAGATCACTACGCGAGAGGCGGAGAAGATTAGAATATCCTTTAGCCCCCCTAACCAGCTTCTCTTACTCCCTACGATATAAGGGAGGAGAATCGGCCCACAGAAGAAGAGGCAGGGTCCTACTCCCAGGGCAAGACCTTTAGCGAATAATAAAAAAGTAGTATACTCCTTCATTGCAATCTGCATGAAATCGCCAAGCCACCAAAGAATTTGGCGTCTTTCCTTTAGATTTTAGCGACTCAGCGTTTGGCGTTTTTGCGTTTAATCTATACCTCGAGCATCCTATCTAGGGCCTTCCTCGCTCTCCTGCGCACCCCTTCTGGGATTTCAATCTTATATCTCATCTTCCCTAAGGATTCTAGAACCTCTTTCAGGGTAATGAGTTTCATACTGGGGCAGATGAGGTTCTCACTCGCAGGATAGAAATTCTTACCTGGATTCTCCTTCTTCAATCTATGAATGAGGCCCATCTCCGTTCCGATAATGAACCCCTTGGCTTCGCTCTCTTTGGCATACTCCAGCATCCCATTCGTTGAGAGGGCCTCGTCTGCCAGATCGATCACTGATAGACGACATTCGGGATGGACGAGGACCTTTGCTTGAGGGTGTTCTCCCTTGGCCCTCAATATATCCTTGGGCAATAGATTATAGTGCGGAGGGCAGAATCCCCTCCAGAGGATAAACTCCTTCTGAGTCTTCTTCTCCAGGTATCTTCCCAGATGCTCATCAGGAACGAATAAGATCTTCTTCTCTTTTAGTGAATTCACTACCTGGGCCCCATTGGCTGAGGTACAGCAGATGTCACTCTCTGCCTTCACGAAAGCACTGGAATTGACATAGCAGACCACCGCCGCTCTAGGATTCTCCTCCTTCTTCTTACGCAGTTCCCGAGCAGTGATCATATCTGCTAAAGAGCAATCTGCTTCTTTGACTGGTAAAAGGACCGTCTTCTCTGGAGATAGGATGGCGGCTGACTCTGCCATGAAGTGGACACCACAGAAGACGATGACCCGCGCATCCGAGACCTGAGCCTCCCGGGAAAGGTCCAGGGAGTCACCCACCAGATCCGCTAAGTCCTGAATCTCCGGCCTCTGATAGTTATGGGCTAAGATGATGGCTCTTCTCTTCTCCTTTAACTCCCTTATCTTTTCAAGATAATATTCATCTTCCATTGCTCCCCTAACCATTCGTCCTCCTCACTTCTAATATTCTATCATACTAACCACTCTTTAGCAATAAAAAACTTCGGGCGAACCCGAAGTCATCATTAATCCAACCACTTTTCTAAGAGGGAGGATTTTTTACCCCCATAATTAAAACCCTGAAAGTTCCGATACCCCCAGATAGGAGGCTACCGTTTGAGACCAGCTAAAAGGGTCTGCCCCATTTACCAGATTATAGGGCAGACGCCTAAGGTATCTTATTCCTAATGGGTTTTACCTCAATCTCCTCCTCTTCGGCTATCTTCTCCTTCAGCTCCACCTTCCCCTTCATGTTGCAGTTCCCCTGGAAGATGACCCCTTCTGCGAT
>DLMW01000002.1:2191-2498 GCA_002478245.1 bacterium UBP18_UBA7526 | reverse complement strand
ATATTGGGAGCCATAATATCTGCCTTGATGATTCCTGTCTCACCAATGATCACGCTATCCCGGGCAAGGACCTTCCCATCCACCTTTCCATCGATCCTCATGGTCCCCTCACACTCTATCGTCCCCTTGAACCTTGAACCATCTCCTAGTAGAGTATTAATCGCTCCTCCACCAGGAGCCGCCTTCCTCCCTCTAAACCCCGTTAGAAATGCCATTCCCTTCCCTCCTTATCAAGATAACCCCTTCGGGGTTACTTCCATAGGGGTTATCACCCCTCTGGCGGAAAGGCAAAGGCATGCTTTGCCTC
>DLMW01000002.1:1422-2052 GCA_002478245.1 bacterium UBP18_UBA7526 | reverse complement strand
TTAAATAATCCTAACCTCTCTACCCTAAGGGCCTGCCTCGTTATGAGCAAAGCGAATTTCGGGATCAACCCTCGGCCTGCCCCGGTAGATGCTGACTATCTTATGGGGGCGAGCTCGACCCCCAATTTTTTGAATCGCGGACTGTATATTCTAAAATCCAATATTCCATTCACCTATCCGTTTGTCCTCGGTTATCTTTATAGGACCCTTCTCAGGATAAAACATATCGTATACGCGGCCCTGTGTTAGATCGTAGATATGTATTGGTCTATCCCCCATCATTCCAACCGTCTCCCATTCCGCTTTCGTCCCAAACCACTATATTACCATGTATTCGAGGATGGTTAAAAGGCGGAGGAACCACCTATCCTCATCTTATCATTTCTTATCATTCGCTCATTCGTGCGAATGATTCCAATATTAATTACCTATCTAGTCTAAAGGATCTATCTCCTTAAAAAGAGGAATCAAACCTTTTTACCCCTGCCGCCAGTCACTCCCCTCCTTAGTTAAGGCTTCTTGCCATATTTTCTTAAATAGTGGATTACCTTCTCTAAGAAATCTTTACCTTTCTTAAGAATCTCTGCCGCCTCCTTCTTTGCTATCACAAAGGTATATTCATAGTCTCCC
>DLMW01000002.1:0-1218 GCA_002478245.1 bacterium UBP18_UBA7526 | reverse complement strand
ATTCATAGTCTCCCTCTCTCAATAAAACTTCAGTACTTTTGAGGTATTTATTTGCTCTCTTAATGAGGGATTCTATTTCTTTCATGCGGGCACACCTTCCCGGCGTACATTCAGTAATAAGGGGCTTCTCAATATAGAGTAATCCCTTCTCGATACTGGATACACAGAGATTAATGTGCCATATTTCAGATTTATTTCTGTGACTATATCTATCATTCTATCTATTTCTCTTCCTGGGACTACCTTTCCTTCAAGAATTACAACCAGGTCAATGTCGGACTCCTCAGTAGCTTCATCCCTGGCCCAGGAACCGTAGAGGATAAGAGATCTCAATCTCTTTCCATAGAGTTCCTTAATCCTTGCTTTGAACTCTTTAATGGGTTTTATAATTTTCTTCTCCATCTCAATCACCTATATAATCTAAAGGATCTACTTCTTTATCAAACCTTTTGATCTGATAGGAAATTCCTCTCCCACCTAAATAGCCGATTGAGTCGCCCTTTTTCACCCTTTCCCCAACCTTAACACTCACTCTTTCTAAATTCCCATATTCTGTCTTGAGACCGTTTTCATGATCTATGATTACCTTTCCTTCAGAAGCATGTAGGATCCTTCCCTCTGCTGTTGCCCGAACCGCACTTCCGGGAAGAGAGGCGATCTCCAATCCTTTCCAAGACTTTGAGGTAATCCATCCCTTCTCAACTGGACTTAGGGAAGGGAGGGATGCTTCCCGCATCCTCCCTCCTTCCAATCCCTTCTGGAGTTCTTCGAGGCTCCTCTTCTCTTTCTCCGAGAACCTTTCTTCCAGCAAGGCCTGTAGGCTCTCTTGGGCTGGGCTGCCTGTTGCTACCTCAGTCTCCCGAGAAGAACCGATCAAGACCTTCAGCTTTGCCTCTAATCCTCGGACATCGCTCATGGTCTCTCTGATCTTGGCCACCTCGCGGGAAAGCTCTAGGTTGGCTCTCCTCGTCTGAGAGAATGCCCTGAATTTAAATAAGAAGAGACCAGAGAGAATGATCGATCCGGCGCAGAGAAGGGTGAGGGAATAAAAAATAGCCAGAGGGATCCTTAAGTTAAAAGAGCTCCTCTGGCTATGAGGAATGAAGATAATGGTCACTAATCTCTTTTTCATAACTCACTCCAGTAACAAGATAACCCCTCTGGCGTTCGCTTCGCTCCCTGTCACCCCGCACACCCCCTAATCATCGGTATCACCAC
>DLMW01000081.1:467-5635 GCA_002478245.1 bacterium UBP18_UBA7526 | reverse complement strand
AAGCGATCCTGAATGAAATGAAGGACCGCAGGCAAGGAAGGTGCGGGATGAATATTGAAAAGGTGCGGGGTAGATCTATAAGCCGGGTTCTGTCCCCCGACAAAGTCGGGGTAATGATCATTTGTCTAGTCCGACCATTACTGGACGGATCAAGCAGCCAACCCTCCCCCACTACCTTCACCACATATTTATATGGTGAAAGATTTCGGGCGGGCAACCCTTTCCCCTCCTACTTCAACTAAAATGTAAATAGGAGGTGGTGGGGGACTATTTGGCCTTGCTCCACGTAGAGATTGCCTCGTTTCACCCCCCGCCTTTTGTGGCGGGGACTCGTCTCTGTGGCTCTTATCCGTCCGTCCCTTTTGGGGGCGGAGACGGGTGTTACCCGCTACGCTGCCCTATGGAGCCCGGACTTTCCTTCCGCCCATCATAATTATGACAGACGGACGATCATCCGATCTACCCCAATCTATATTTTACAATAAAAAAGGAACTTTGTCAACCTCGCCCTTTTATCGTTCAAAACATTAAGATAAAAAATGAAACCCGCCCCTTCCCTTTCTGCGGTCCTTCACTTCATTCAGGATCACTTAAGTCCCGAGGGACGGTTGGGATTTGGGGAGGAGGGGAGTTAAATTCCTAAGTTTATTCCCTTATTCGCTAAGCTATCTGCTCTCTTATTCCTTTCCCGAGCAATATATCTTATCTCCACTCTCCGGAAGTTCTTTGAATTCTCCCGCGCTCTTTGGTAAAAACCTTTTAATGTCTCATCCTTTACTCGATAATCACCAGCCATCTGTCTTACCAGTAGCTCACAGTCGGAATATATGGTCAGGACCTCTGCTCCCAGGCTTCTTGCCTTTGAAAGGGCCTTGAGTAATGCCTGATACTCGGCCACGTTATTCGTCGTCTCCCCAATATACTCACAGAGCTCGTCAACTAATCTCTTCTTTTCATTATAGATGATGATCCCCACCCCAGCTGGACCGGGATTTCCTCTTGCCGCCCCATCGATATAGATAACTAGACGCGAATGGTCGCGAATAATTTTGGGATGTAAATTCTCGCGAATCTTCTCATAGATTCTACGCTTAACCTCTAATTTGCCAGCGCCAAAATTTACCAAGTATCCCAGTTTATACTCTGTGCCTTTCAAGTAATAATATAACTGCTTCTCATAGACCTCAGGCAGCTCGGAAACAGCTTTAATCTCAACAAGAATCTTATCATCTATGATAAAATCTGGTTCATAGATTCCAGCATTCTCTCCTTTGTATCTGATAGAAAGTTTTTTATTCGTCACGAAGGGTATTTTTCGTAGAGTAAATTCAATGGCTAAGGCTTTATGGTAGATTGCTTCTTCAAAACCCGGCCCTAAAGTATTATATACCTCATAAAAAGCTTCTACTATTTGATAAGCCAGCTCTTTATATAATATTTTTGATTCTGTTTTTATTCGCGTTGATTTGCGCTCTGGATCCAACCTTGATTTACTCCTTTCTATTCGCGTTGATTTGCTTCTTTCCAGTATAGAATTCTATTGCAGTTCTCGCAGGTAACGAACTTCTTACCTCTCTTTACTTCGCTTATTAGCTGGGGAGGGAGGTTCATGTGGCATCCCCCGCAAGAGGAGCCTTCCAAGGGTACGATGGCCAATCCCCCCTTTCCTTGGCGCAGCTTTTCATAGCGGGAAAGAGGACCGGGACTAACCCCTTTTGCTACCTCTTGGCGGGTAATACTTATCTTGGTAATCTCCTGGTTCAGAACCTCAGTCTCTTGTTTTGCCTTCTCTTCTTCTCGGGAGAGCTTCTTCTCCTCCTCCTTCAATCTCTCTTCAATCTCTTTAATCTCTTCTGCCCTCTCCTCTTCTATCTCTAGGGACTTCAATATCTCTTCTTCTGAGGCCTCGTTCTTCTCCTTAGTCCGGGCGATCTCCTCTTCTAAAGCAGCATAGGCCCTATTATCCTTAACCTGGTATAACTGGCTCTGATATTTCTTTAGCTCTACCTCCCGGGCCGCAAGCTCCCGCTCCTCATGCCTTCTCTTCTTCTCTAGCTCCTCCAGTTTCCCTTTCGCTTCCCGAAGCAGTTGGTTTATCCTCTCCACCTCCTCTTTAAAGGGAGCCAGTCTCTTGGGTAATTCGGCCTTCTTCTCTTCCCTTTCATCGATCTGGCTATCGAGAGTCTGAAGCCGGGCCAAGAGTTTTAGGTCTTCCAACATGTCTTTTCCTTTTGGGTCCTTTGGACCGCGAATGGTCGCGAAATCTCTTATTTGCGGTTTTTTAGATTCGCGTCTATGGTGGGCGAAACAGGATTTGAACCTGTGACCTCACGGATGTGAACCGTGCGCTCTAACCGACTGAGCTATTCGCCCTTATAAATCTAACGGGATGAATAGGCAGTGCTCTAACCTCTGTTCACGAATTTTTTATTCGCGTTGATTCGTATCTTACTCTATGCCCCAGTCGATGTAGGTTTTGAGTCTCTTGCTCCTTAGGGGATGGCGAAGCTTTCTTAGGGCTTTGGCCTCAATCTGACGCACCCTCTCCCGGGTAACGTGGAAGACCGCCCCCACCTCCTCCAGGGTTCGGGGAGTACCATCATCCAAGCCAAAGCGAAGCCTTAAGATCTTCGCCTCCCTCTCAGATAGTGTGGATAGGGCTTTTCTTATCTCTTCCTGGAAGAATGAGAAGGCAGTGGCCCTTGCTGGGGAGACGGCCTTCTCATCCTCAAGGAAGTCACCGAATAGGCTATCCCCCTCCTCTCCAATGGGGGTCTCTAGGGAGAGGGGACTCTGGGAGATCCTTAGTACCTTCTGCACCTTGGTTAGGGGAAATTTCATGGCCCTTGCGATCTCCTCTGGGGTAGGTTCTCTTCCCATCTCCTGAACCAGACGGCGGGAGGTGCGCATCAGTCTATTGATGGTCTCGATCATGTGGACCGGGATCCTTATGGTTCGTGCTTGATCAGCAATGGCCCTGGTGATGGCCTGCCTGATCCACCAGGTGGCATAGGTGGAGAACTTATACCCTCGTTTATACTCAAACTTGTCTACTGCCCTCATAAGACCAATATTCCCTTCCTGAATGAGGTCCAAGAAGGAAAGCCCCCGATTCACATATTTCTTAGCGATGGAGACCACCAGCCTCAGGTTGGCCTGAACCAGGGCCATCTTCGCCCTATGCTTCTTCTCTTCCTCAACTCCGATCTTCCTGGCCAGTTCCTTTAAGGTAGCACTCTTGTGGCCGACCCTCTTCTCTATCTCCCGGATCTTGGCTAAGAGTCTTCTGGTCTCGTCCCTAAGTTTTTCATAATCTATTCCCTTCCTTAACCGCTTCCCCATCATCTCATAGGAGAGGCCACATTCTTTCTCAATCTTTTTAATCTCTTTCTCTAACTCTTCTATTCTCTGGGCAGCCTTTAGCACCTTCTGGGCGATCCGCTCCACTTCCTGGGGTTGAAGGTTGAGCTCCCTTAGGCTCCGGGCGATCCGTTTCCTCTGTTCCCGCATCCCTCTCTTTAACTCCTCCCTTTCTTTACTTCCCAGCCTTTCCTGGAGGAGGCGCTGGTTGGCTCGGGCAATCGCGGCCTTGGCCCTCTTAATTCTTCTCACCAGTCCCAAGGCCTTCTGGGTCATTTTTTCTTCCTCTTCCTCAAGGCTGGCCGCCTTCACGGGAAGGTAGGAGAAGTTTTCTACTCCCATTCCCCCCTTCTCTAGGCGAGATGCGGTGGAGAGAACCTCATCCGGGGTAAGGGAGATCTTCAGGATAATCTCCCTCAATCTCCTCTGGGTCCCCTCGATTCTCGCTGCCAGGGCAAGCTCCTGTGAGCGAGTAAGGAGAGGGGTTCTGCCCATCTGGACGAGATACATCCTCACCGGGTCCTCAATCCTCCCCTCCACCGGGGGTGGCTTCTCTAAAGGAGCGGGCCTCTCCTCCACATCCCGAAATGCTATCCCCTTCTTCTCTAAGGTAATTAGAATATCATCAATCTCGTGGGAGGCGATGACCTTTGGGGGAAGGGCCTCATTCAGTTCGTCCCAGGTGAGATAGCCTTTCTCCTTCCCTAAGGTAACCAATCTCTTTAGAATGTGGGAAGATGTCTTTTCCTCTTTAACCATTCTTTTCTCCTTGAGACGCGAATGTTCGCGAATTCTTTGCGTTGATTCGCGATAATTCGCGTTTATGAGCCGCGAAAGTATTTTAGAAGTTCCAGATAGCGTGCTCTCTTCTCTTGACCAATGGCCCCCTTCTTCTCCAGAACCTCTCTAATCTCTCCCTCCAGTCTCTCGTACTCTAACCTCAACTTATTATCCCTAATGGCCTTTATGAGATCGTTGAGCACCTTCTCTTTCCTGGGATACTCTTTCTTCTCCATGAGAAGGGAGGTGAGAATCTGACTTAAGGTAGGGTCTTTTAACTGGTCCATTATCCTGGCTGGGGAGAGGGGTTCTTCTCTAGCGCCCAAATCGAAGATTGCCTGGGCAATCTTTCTATACTCTGGATGGACGAAATCAGCAGGCGAGAGCTTCTCCTGTACCAAGGGGATAAGGCTCTCATCCTTCAGGAGGAGTTGGATGAGGGAGGCCTCTGCCTTTAAAAGAAGATTGGAGGGCCTAGAACCTACCTTAAGGGATTCTTTTGAGAAAGGACGGCCGCTTCTTATCTTCTTCAACTCTATCCAGAGGATCTCCTCTTCTAAAGAGAGCTCCTGGGAGAGCCACCTTATCCTCTCCCTTTGGCGGATGAGGTTTCTCTCCTTGGCCATGGTGGGAAGAAGATCCTCAGCAATAGCGATCTTTCCCTCAATCTCCTTCATGTCAAACCTATTCTTGGCCAGCAGAAATCGCCATTCGATTAGAGGAAGTGCCTGAGATAAGAGTCTAGAGAGGGCCTCCTGGCCTTTATCCTGAATGAAGGTATCCGGATCATAGCCTTGAGGAAGGGAGATCACCTTTACCCTTACCCCCTGCTCTAGAAAGAGGTCCAGGCCCCTCAGGGTTGCCTGAACCCCAGCCGCATCGGCATCATAGAGCATGGTAACCTGGGGAGAGAATCTCTTCAGAAGATAGACCTGACCCAGGGTGAGGGAGGTTCCCATAGAGGCGACAAAATTCTGGAAGCCTTCCTGATGAGGTAGGAGGACATCCATATAGCCCTCAACCACTAC
>DLMW01000081.1:0-203 GCA_002478245.1 bacterium UBP18_UBA7526 | reverse complement strand
TCCTGGGTATCAAGGATAGGAAAGATGATTCGATCCCAGAAGTAGGGCCTCCCTTGAGAGGTTAGGAGACCTCCCTTTATCAATAATTCTCTACCGAAACCTTTCTCTCTTAAGCGGGAGAGAAGCTGGTCCCAAGAAGAAGGGGCATAGCCCAACCTAAACCTCTCCATGGTCTCTCTCTTGATCCCCCGTCCCTTGAGATA
>DLMW01000067.1:5503-6810 GCA_002478245.1 bacterium UBP18_UBA7526 | reverse complement strand
GAATCGAGGAATATCTTCATTCCTCGGGCTCTTTCTTTTCTCTCACTCATCGCCCCTCCATGGGTCCTCCTTAAGAGTCCCTTTCCCTCCATTTCTTCTAAGTCTCTTCTAATGGTGGAGGAGGAAACCTTTAATGATCTGCTCAATTCCTCTACAGTTATGCTCCCTTTCTCTTCCAAGATCCTTAGTATCTCTTCGTGTCTCTGACTATTGAACATTCTAACCTCCTTCAATTCTCATTCGGGCGCAATTGTGCATATAATATCACATACAAACCCGATAGTCAAATTGATAAATGGGGCGCACTTTTACTAACCCCACTATTAAAAAAGCCCCAAAGGAATGGGGCTTTAGATTTTCAAAAGCGAGGCAATCTATGTTCGATCGCACAAAGATTGTCTGTAGGTCTTTAATCCTTTTAGATAGGTTTTGGCTTCGCCTACCGTGTAGAGCGAGCCAGTGATAAGAATCATATCCCTTTTCTTTGCATAAGAGAGAGCACATGCAATCGCTTGTGAGACTTTTTCTTTAATTACCACGGAACCTGAATATCTCTTTGCAATTCTGGCTATCCCTTCTGGTTCTATTGCCCGAGGAGTCTGGGGTTTGGTAACGATTATCCAGGAGGCTAAAGGTACCAACTGCTCTACAATGCCCTCAACATCTTTATCCCTAAGGATGCCCAGAATAAGGATCAACTTTTCATAATCGAAATAGTCCCGAATAGCTTCTTTAAGGACCTTTGCTCCGGCTACGTTATGGGCACCATCCAAAATCACGGTGAACGGTGAATAGTGAACGGTGAACGGTTTTATTTCTAATCTTCCAGGCCATTGGGTTTTGGCTATAGCCTCCCTTATCTGGCCTTTGGTAATGGGAATTTGAGGTCGGAGAAGTTCTACTGCTCCTATAGCACAGGCAGCATTCAATAACTGATGCTTACCTAAAAGCGAGATTTTTAGATTTTCATATCTGCCCTGAATTCCCCTAACATTAAAAGTCTGAAAAATCAGTGAAACGTCTGCCCGTCTGCCTGTCTGCCTGTTTGCCTGTCGTCCTATTGGGACTGGCTGACTGGTTCGACCAGCAACTGTTATTTCTCTCCCAATCCTATATAGTCTTGCCTTCTTCTTCCGACAAGTCTCCTCTATTACTCTTAACACCTCCTTTTTCCTCTCCGCAGTAACAACCGGTATTTTCTCTTTAATGATTCCACATTTCTCATAAGCGATCCTTTTAAGGCTTCCTCCCAGATGGTCTGTATGTTCAAAATCAACGTTAGTGATTACTGAGACTAAGGGTCTGGT
>DLMW01000067.1:4124-5222 GCA_002478245.1 bacterium UBP18_UBA7526 | reverse complement strand
TAGAGATTAAACGATTATTGATCCTTATCCTTTCTCTGAAGTCAATTAGATGGGGAGAGGTATAGAGTCCTACCTTATAGCCTGCTTCCTTCAGGATATAAAAAAGAAAGGCTCCTACAGAGCCTTTGCCATTCGTTCCTCCAATATGGATGACTCTTAATCTCTTTTCTGGATTTTTCAGTAATTTAAGGAGTCTTCTTATATTCGCCAGTCCTAGTCTTATGCCAAATCTCTCTAGACCCTCCAGATATTTGAGTGCTTGTTGATATGTCATAACAAATTTGCACCAAGAAGGATAAAGCGGCTCTGGCTTTAGTAACAGGCTTGGGCAAACCTCTCAATAAAATTCCCTACCTTCTTCACCAGGTCCTTACTCTTCAGGTTCTCCTCAATCACAGAGATGATGGCGCTTCCTATCACTACCCCATCAGCATATCTTCTTATCCTTCTTATATGCTCTGGCTTCGCTATTCCAAAGCCTACGGCAATAGGTTTATTGGTAAGCCTCTTCAATCTTTTAAGAGAAAAGACAAGGTCTTCTGCCAACTCCTCCCTCGCCCCGGTCACCCCAGTTAAAGAGACATAGTAGATGAATCCTCGGCTCTCTTTAGCAATTAGCTTTAATCTCTTAAGGGGACTGGTGGGAGAGGCTAAGAAGATGGTATCTAAATTACTCTTTCTGGCATATCTCTTTAATTCATTCGCCTCCTCAACCGGTAAATCAGCAGCGATCACCCCATCCACGCCACTTCTTCTGGAGTGGGTAATAAATCTCTCTATCCCATACCTATAGAGAAGGTTGTAGTAGGTCATTAAGACCAGGGGGACCTCTGTCTTCTTTCTCAAATCCTTAACCAGATTCAAAGCGTCTTTTAGAGAAGTTTCATGCTTCAGGGCCCTGATATCTGCTTCCTGAATGGTGGGACCATCGGCAATGGGGTCAGAGAAGGGAACCCCCAACTCAATGATATCTGCCCCCCTCTTCTCCATCTCTAAAACCAGTTCCTTAGTAGTTTTAAGGTCTGGGTCCCCAGCCATAATAAAAGGGATGAGGGCCGTCTTTTCCCTCTTTTTAAGTTCTTTAAACTTTGCCTCTAT
>DLMW01000067.1:0-3882 GCA_002478245.1 bacterium UBP18_UBA7526 | reverse complement strand
CATTCCCAGGGCCTCGGCCACGATATGGACATCCTTATCTCCCCGGCCAGAGAGGTTAATAACGATTATCTTTTTCTTCGAGAGTTTTGGGGCCAATTTGACCACATAAGCCAGGGCGTGGGCGCTCTCCAAGGCCGGGGTAATCCCCTCTGTCTGGGCAAGAAGAAGGAAGGCCTTCAGGGCCTCCCTATCTGTAATGGGAATATACCTCGCTCTTCCTGTCCTTTTATAGAAAGAGTGTTCTGGTCCCACCCCAGGATAGTCCAGTCCGGGAGCGATGGAATGGGTCTCTCTAATCTGGCCATCCTTATTCTGGAGTAAATAACTTTTACTTCCGTGCAGAATCCCTATACTTCCTGCCAAGAGGGGTGAGGAGTGCTTTGCGGTATTTATTCCCTTTCCTGCTGCTTCAACACCAATGAACTTTACTTTCTCATTCTTATAAAAGGGATGAAAGAGGCCCAAGGAATTGCTTCCTCCACCAACGCAGGCCACTAAATAGTCTGGTAGCCTCCCTTCCTGTTTCAATATCTGCTCTTTCGTTTCTTTCCCAATGATGGATTGGAAGTCCCTCACCATCATGGGATAGGGATGGGGCCCCACCGTAGAGCCTAAGAGATAGTGGGTGGTCCTGATATTCGTCACCCAATCCCTTAAGGCCTCGTTTATGGCGTCTTTTAAGGTCTTTGAGCCACTTTTAACCGGGATTACCTTAGCACCCAATAGCTTCATTCTGAAGACGTTTAAGGATTGGCGCCTAATATCCTCTTGACCCATGTAGATCTCGCATTCTAAGTCCAATAGTGCACTAGCTACCGCTGTGGCCACACCATGCTGGCCAGCACCGGTCTCAGCGATGACCCTTCTCTTCCCCATCCTCTTAGTAAGAAGCCCCTGAGCTAAGGTATTGTTGATCTTATGGGCACCAGTATGAGCCAGGTCTTCTCTCTTAAGGTAGATCCTTGCCCCGCCTAACTTTTTAGTTAACTTTTGGGCAAAGTATAAGGGGGTTGGTCTTCCCGCATATTGACTCAAATAGTATTTAAGCTCCTTCTGAAATTTTTTATCCTTCTTTGCCGAAGAGTAGGCTCTCTCCAGCTCTTCTAGAGCGTTCATCAAGGTCTCGGGGACAAACTTCCCCCCAAACTCTCCAAAGTATCCTCTTTTATTGGGCAACATCTTAACCTCACTAGGTTCGGAGTAGCCAGTATATCAGATGGAGAAGGACAGAATACCAGGATGAGGGTGAGTTGTGGGGGTGATGGAACTTTGATGTTCTGGTAATCTATAGTTTTGCTGGTTACTGTAAAACTTTTTCCAATTATAAATACTTCCTGGGGTCAGCAATTCTTCCTTCTAGGGCGCTGGCGGCTACGGTAGCAGGAGAGGCAAGGTAGATGAAGGCATTGGGATTGCCCATCCTTCCCTTAAAGTTCCTATTTGCAGTTGAGATTACATTCTCACCATCTGCTGGTATCCCTTCATGGGTTCCCACGCAGGGGCCACAGCCTGGGGCTACCACCGCTGCCCCTGCGCTAATGAAGGTCTCGATCATTCCTTCCCTTAATGCTTTTAGATAGATCGCTTTTGAGGCCGGAGCAATGATGAATCTTACCTTCCTATGAATCTCTTTGCCCCTTAAAATTTTAGCAGCGATCTTTAGGTCCTCTAATCTACCATTGGTGCAGGTTCCCAGGAAGGCAACATCTATCTTTACTCCCTTTGTCTTACTGACTGAAGAGACGTTATCCACCCTGTGTGGTCGGGCAACCTGGGGCTCTAGGTTACTGATGTCAAATTCCAAGACCTCACTATAATGGGCATCCCTATCTGCCTTTACCGGCTTGGGCTTCTTTCTCGGAGAATGCTTCTTTAGCCATCTTAAGGTCTTCTCATCTGCCTCCATCATCCCCGCCTTGGCTCCCATCTCAATGGCCATATTACATATAGTAAAACGACCCTCCATAGAGAGCCTTCTCATCGTTTCTCCCGTAAATTCTATCGATTTATATGTTGCCCCATCTTGGGTCAATTCCCCGATAATATAAAGGATGATGTCCTTGGCATAGACCCCTTCTGGTATCCTTCCCTTTATTATGATCTTTATACTCTCTGGAACCTTAAACCAGAGTTTACCAGAGATCATGCTGGCCGCGATGTCTGTGGAACCCAGGCCGGTGGCAAAGGCATTTAGGGCACCATAGGTAGAGGTATGGGAGTCAGCACCAACCACTAGGTCTCCGCAGGTAACATTCCCTCCCTCTGGGATGACCTGATGGCAGACCCCACAGCCAATATCGTAGAGAGCGATCTCATATTCTTTAGCAAAATCCCTCATCAGTCTATGGAGAGTGGAGACCCCCGCATTGGGGCTGGGTGCAGAATGGTCAATGACAAAGGCGGTCTTTTGGGGATGAGCGATTCTCGTCTCTCCCATATCCTTAATAGTCTTTATGACTAAAGGGGCGGTACCATCCTGGGCAAAGGAGAAGTCTATATCTGCTATAACAAGGTCTCCGGCCCTTACTCTCTTTCCACTGTGACTTGACAGTATCTTCTCTGCTATGGTCTCTCCCATTATTCCCTCACTTCGTTCGGGAGTAGACAGTAACCAATTTTTACTGTTGACTCTTTCAGCCAAAGGCTGATCCGCCTCTGGCGGACGCTGGTCACTACTTACTTCCCTGCTTCCTTTGCTCTTTTGATCGCTTCTCCTCTCCTGAAGTCTTTATGGCCGAGACTTAATAATACTTTCTCCAGTGCTCCCAGAGCAACCAGGATATCCTTAAACTGGATATAGCCCATATGGCCGATCCTAAAGATCTTGCCCCTTAATCTTTCTTGACCCCCAGCCAAGGTTACTCCATATTTCTCTCTCAATACTTTCAAAATTTCCCATCCATCTATATTCTCTGGCACTTTAACCGCAGTCACTCCATGGGAGAGGTTTCCCTTTGCCAATAATTCCAGACCGAGCCCTTTTATTCCTTCCCTGGTTGCGCGGGCCAATCTCCTCTGCCTCTCCCAGACCTTCTCCATCCCCTCTTCTTTGATCATCTTCAAGGCCTCATCCAGACCAAAGACCAAGGAGACGGGCGGGGTATAGGGGGGTTGGCCTTTCTCAAAGGACTCCTTATAGGTCTTGAAGTCCCAGTAGAAGCGATAGATTCTCGATGTCTGGGTCATTTCCCAGGCCCTTTCGCTTATGCTAACAAAGGATAGCCCAGGAGGGGTCATCAATCCCTTCTGGGAAGCGGAGATGACCACATCCACTCCCCAACTATCTGTCCTTAGTTCTTCTACCCCTAGCCCGCTTACCGCATCGACAACCAGGAGGGTCTTGCGCTCCCTACAGATTCTACCCAAGGATTTGATATCGTTTACCACTCCCGTTGAGGTCTCAACCAAGGTGGCGAAGACCGCTTTTATATCCCTATTCCTATCTAATTCTCGAGCAACTGATCTAGGATTGATAACCTCCCCCCATTCACACCTTAAGGGTAGCACCTCCACCCCAAAGCCTTCCAATATCTTAACGAACCTCTCTCCAAAGGCACCGCTGGCCAGGGCGATCGCCTTATCACCTGAAGAAAGAAGATTTACAATGCTTGACTCCATCCCTCCTGTTCCCGAAGAAGAAAAGACCAGGATATCATTCCCGGTCTGAAAGACATATTTTAAGTTTTCAACTACTCTCTTTAGAATCTCTCCATACTCTGGGCTCCGATGGCCGATCATGGGCCTCTGCATGGCTCGCAAGACCCGAGGGGGGATGGGCGTCGGCCCTGGGATGAGAAGATATCTATGCATCTAATGGCCGACCCTTTCCTTCTCTAGGGCGACCTTTAGTACCTCATCCATATTCTCAACCAGGACAAACTT
>DLMW01000024.1 GCA_002478245.1 bacterium UBP18_UBA7526 | reverse complement strand
TGAGAAGACCAGGGGATTGAAGGCCAGGATGGGCTACGATATAAGTGGCCCCATGAGTGAGGAGGCCTTAGCAGAGATCAAGGTTGAAGAAGGCAGAGGGGAGATCTGGATGGCCTCGGAGTTTGGAACCTCCTCCCTCCTAGATACCCCCAAGCCAGGAAGTGGCATCGTCTCCCCCTTAATAAGCAAAGGGAAGACCATGGGGGTGATCGAGATCCGGAACCGACTATCTGGAGAGCCCTTTAGGGAGAAGGACCAGCTCCTCTTGGAACTCTTAGGGAGTCTGGTGGCTACTTCCCTCGAGAAAGGGCAGGCCCTAGAAGAGAGAAAGGAGAAAGAGCGATGATTCGCTTTAAGAAGATAGTACCCCTTATCGCGAGGTTTATCAGTGATCTTTTACTGCGGAAACCGACGAGGCTGAGTTATTCTAAGATCGGCACCTACAATCAGTGCCCCCTAAAGTATAGGTACCAGTATATTGAGAGAAGGCCTACCAAGCCCAGCCCCCACTTAGACTTCGGTTCCACCATCCATAATACCTTAAGAGACTATCATAGTGCCTTTGATCCCAGGAAAGCTGAGTTAGAGGATTTAATGGCCGCTTATCAGAGGAACTGGATCGCTACCGCCTATAAGGATAACGAGGAGGAAGAGAGATACAGAGAACAAGGCAGGCACATCTTAGAGGCCTATTATGAGCAGGCCAAGGCAGACCCCAATCAGGTCCTCTACCTTGAGGAATCCTTCCGGGTGAAGATCGGGGACTATGAACTGGTGGGAAAGATAGACCGGATAGATAGGCTTCCGGATGGGGGTTGGGAGATCATCGATTATAAGACTTCCCGTACGGTCAAGGATGAAAGTGAATTGGAAAGCCCCCTCCATCCTACCGAGGTCCAGGAGACCCTGCAGCTCGATATCTACTATATCGCCTGCCAGGAGAACTGGAGGAGGGAACCGAAGAGGCTCTCCATCTACTATCTTGCCGCCCAAGAGAACGGTCGACATCGACCGCGCAAGGTGAGCGTCTCCCGGAGCGCGGGAGAAGCCCAAAGAATAAAGGCCCTTAAACGGGCCATCCATAATATCGCTCAGGGCATCCAGAGAAAGGACTTCTTTCCCAATCCCGGCCCCCTCTGTGGCTGGTGTGATTACAAAGAGCTCTGTCCGGAGTTTAAGGAGATCCCGGAGGCTAAGGAGAGGTTGCGTCTCAGTTATTCCAAGATGAGTATGTTCCAGAGATGCCCTACCCAGTATAAGGCGGTCTATATCGATAAGCTTCCCATGAAGCCCAGGCCCTTCTTCTCCTTTGGCTCCAGCATTCATACTACCTTCGAGGAGTTCTACGACTATGATGGCCTCTTTACTACCCCTCCCTTGCGCTACCTCCTGAGGCTCTATAATAAGCATTGGATCCCAGTTGGTTATCGGAATAGGAAAGAGGAGAAGAGATACTATCAGGATGGGCTGAAGATCATGAAGGATTACTACCAGAAATTCATTAAGAAAGGCTTCCAGCGGGCCATGTATTTAGAGAAATACTTTGAGTTGCCCATGGGACAGAAGGCCATCATGATCGGTTATATGGACCGGGTGGATGAGCTTCCTGATGGTAGCCATGTATTGATCGATTACAAGACCGAGCCCCGCGAGCCTACCCAGGAGGATCTGGATAAGGACCTCCAGTTTACCATCTATCACTGGGCGGCTCCCATTGTCTTAGGCTTTACCTTTGATAAGTTATACTTTGATTACCTAAGGTTTGGCAAGAGATGGGAGACTGAGAGAACCCAGGAGGATGTGGAGCGGCTCATCATGGCTGTGGACCAGGTGGCAGAGGATATCCGCCGGGCCACGGAACTGAATGATTTCCCGAGGAAGATAAACAAGTACTGTGCCAGCTGTGACTTAGAGTGCCCCTTAAAGAAAGAAGCGATAGAGAAATATGGAAGTTTAGAAGTTTAGGAGAAAGAGATGCGTACCATGGAGCGCCGGGACATCCTGCGCCTCTTATTGGCCACCCTTCTGGTCGGTTTGGTAGTATTAATCGTGGCCAAATTCAGGAAGGACTTTGCCTACGATATAAAGAGCAACCTGGAAAGCAATCGGGACTACTATCTCGAAGTTCAGGTAGAGCGATAGACTTAGAGTAACCAGTGATCAGTTAGTAGACTGCAAACTTCTGGAGGTAGAGATGATTGAGGCCTATGGAGCAAAACCAATAGAGGAGAAACCAGCAGGCAAGGGGCTGGGATTAGGGGAGAAGAGGATAATCCTCTTCTGCTGGATCTTCATCCTTGGGGTAGCCTTAGCCACGGCCTTCTTCCATGGGGTCAGTTTTCGGGATTGGGAGATCATCCTTCCTGAATCCTTCCTCATCCTCCCCCAATATCTTCCCCTGGCCTGGATTATTATTGCTCTTCTGGCGGCCCTGACCGCCCTTTTCTTTTATCGAGGGATGAGATGGGCCACTCCTTCCTTAGTTATCCTCACCCTCCTCTTGGGTATCACCTGCTATACCAATAAGGTGGATACCTCTTCTCCCCATCATCTGACCCGTTTCCTAAGCAAGGAGTGGGAAGATAAGAGGGTGGTCATAGGGAAGATCTGGAAGGAGCCTGAGGTAAGGTATCATACCGATCCAGAAACGGGAGAGATGGTAGAGAAGGGCACCAATCTCATCATCCGACCTACCAAGATCCAACGCGAACCCCCGGATGGCCCCTTTGTTGAAAAGATCAAGGGGGATATACTGGTAAGGATCTCTCCCACGATTGGAGAGGTCTATAGAAAGCTCTCCTCTTCCCAGGCCCTGGGCTATACCGTCAAGTTACACGCCCCGTTATTTGAAGAGCAGCCCGCTAATAATCCGGGAGCCTTTGACTATAAGAAATACCTGACCGATAGTGGGATCTATGCCACCTCCACACTCATCTTTCCCAGCCGCTTGGCTCCACCCATTGAGATCCTGAAGAAGACTGGGGGAAGGTTCTGGGTAGAGGCCGCCCTGGTTATCAAGAATAAGATGCTTGCGGTTATTAAGAAGACCATGCCCTATCCAGAGAGTGCCTTCTTGGGTGGGGTTACCCTGGGCCTGCGTCATGGACTGATAAAGCTCCGCTATTTTCCCTGGTCTCCCTTAAGTGTGGAGGGGGCCTTCCGCCACGCAGGGACCATCCATGTCATAGCGGTCTCCGGCCTTCACGTAACGGTAATCGCCGGCCTTCTCTTTGGCCTCTGTCTTCTCCTGGTCAAGTCGAGAGAGAAGGCCGCAGTTCTCACCATCTTCTTCCTAATCCTCTTCGCCCTGATGATCTTTACCGCCCTTACCGGAGCCCGCCCCTCCACCATGCGCGCCTTCATCATGGCCTCCCTCACCCTCCTACTCTGGGCAACAGGCACCGGTCTGCGCTACTCCCTCCTTCTCTCCATCCCCATCGCTGCTACCGTCATCCTTCTCCTCAATCCTCTGGTCCTGACCGAGTCCAGTTTTACCCTCTCCTTCGGCGCTGTTCTATCCTTAGGACTGATTACCGGCCCTACTATGAAGTATCTAAAGAAACTGGAGGGCCTGCCTTCCGTAGCCCTCTTAGTCATCGCCCTCATCTTCCCCATTATCTCCTACTTCCATAAAGAGGCCTTCAAGGAACTCTATACCACGGGACAGTTCATCATCTTTGCCTTTCTACTCCTTGTAGTCTCCTATATCATTCAGAGCCGCTATCGCCTTGCCGGATTACGAAAGGTAGCGAATATCATTACCTATCGGGAGAAGCAGGGGGGTTTTAAAAGTATCGAGGAACTTGCCCAGGTTCCGGGCCTGGATAGAAGAACCTTCTCAAGACTCAAGAGAGAGATGGAGCGGCTGGGAAAAGATATTAATACCATCACCCCCTTTGCCCTGGGAAATATCATTCGGGCAGGACCCCTCTTCAGGTTCGGCTTAGGCGCTGAGAACCCTTTCTTCCTCGCCCAGTGGTTCTTCGCCTTCCTCTGCGCCCAGGTAGCCATCAACTTAGGGATGATGCTCCCCCTCTCCCTCTACTACTTCAAGCACCTTCCCTATGCCGCCCCCTATGCCAACTTCCTCGCCATCCCCCTTATTACCACCATCATCCCCTTAGGAATCATGGCGGGCATCCTAGGGATGGTCATCCCCTGGTTGGGCCAGTACCTGGCCTTACTCATTAATGCCGCCAACTGGCTCCTGGTCAAACTCTTTCTCTGGCTCTCCTATATTGCTACCAATATCTTTCGCTATCCCTTTGAGAAGACCCCCACGGTCTATCAGTTAGCTAGTTATTTCGCTCTTGTCCTGGTCTATATCTACTTCGATGAGCTGCATAAGAAACTCACCTGTCCTGGACTTAAGAGCATTGAGAGAGGGATTAAAGAAAAGGAGGAGAGGCCTTTATTTTCCGCAGAGATAGAAAAACTTAAGGAGAAGAGAAAAGGATTAGTAAGGGGAAGGATCTACACTTGGATCATGCTGGGCCTCATTATCATCCTCTTCTTCATTGGTCATCTATCTGCCCAGAGAAAGCCTCTTTTGAAGGTCCTCTATCTCTGCGCAGGATACGGGGACGCCATCCTCATTGAGACCCCGCAAGGGAAGAACATCCTCATCGACGGGGGATACCGCAGTCCCACCTGGGATGTGGGCGAGGCGACCATCGCCCCGGTCTTAGTGAAGGAGGGGATCAAGAGATTAGATACCGTATTACTCACCAACCCCAGTTTAGAGCATATGGGGGGACTGATCTCCATCATTAAGAACTTTGAGGTCAACCAATTCATCGATAGTCTGGGTCCAGAGCGGGTGAGCCCGGATATGTCCTATGCCGAATTCCTTACCCTTCTGAATGAGAAATATTTTTGGGAGAATAGAGATAAGGAGTATGTCCAAGAGACCTATGCGACCTATTTAGAACTCTTAAGAGCCCTGAAGGAGAGGATGGTCATCCATAAGAGAGGGAGCTATGGGACCATCATCGCTAGGGAGAGCTTCCGGGGCCAAGACTTAGAATTCTATATCCTGAATCCCAGGGAACCCAAGATCGATTATGCCTACTCCAACCTCTCAGCCAATTCCATAGTGACCCGGCTGGCCTATGGCAATAATACCTTTTTATTTACCTCTGATCTGGCGGGAGAAGGAGAAGCGAGGTTAGTGGCTTCTGGGGATGTTTTAAGAAGCGATATCCTGCAGATCCCGGCTCATGGAAGCATCCATTCCAGCACCTCTGTCTTCTTAAGGGCGGTCAATCCCCGGGTAGCGGTCCTCTCTTATGGGGATGCCAGGTATTCTGGTCGGGATAAGAGAGAGGCCAAACAACTCAAGAGGGAGATGCAAAAGACCTTAGCTAAGTATCGCGGAGAGGTTCAGAGAGTCTATAATAATGATAGGTATGAGGATATGGCGGTCATTATTACCTCAGATGGGAAAAGATATTGGCTAGAGACCATGCGCGGCCGCTCAAGGCACGAGAAACCATTGGTTATGAGAGGCGGTTAGGCTATGAATTTTATTACCCTGATGAGCTTTGGAATAGTACTGCTCCTCCTCTTCTTATTCCTTGAGAAGAGATTATTTGGGAGGGAAGTGGAGATGGCCAAGCTCCTTTCTACCAAGAAAGGGGAGAGGGTCCAGTCCTATGGTGAGGTAGAGATCGCGGACTGGCTCTTTGAGCATAATATTGAGTACGAGTATGATCAGGAGAGAGAGATCGCCTCTGAGCTCATCCGCCCCGACTTCTACCTTCCCAAAGAGAATATAGTCATCGAATACTGGGGAATCATGACCGCCCCCGATTATAGACAAAAGAGGGAATGGAAAGAAAACCTATATCGTAGGGAAGGAATAACCCTTATCTCCATCGAACCTAAGGATATGGGAAATATTGAAAGTATCCTCTCTTCCTACTTTAAAAGGAGGGTAAAGTAAATGTCCCTTTCTTCCACTCAGAGACTAGTGGTCATCATCCTTCTCCTGGCCTTCCTCTCTGGAGGAGGGGTCTTGGGCTATAAGATCGTGAGGGAGTATCCCAAATTTGTCCCCGCCCTTAAGATAGAGAAGCCCGTTCAGTTAGAAAAGCCCCAGAAACCAGTAGTGGTGACAGAGAAGGTTCCCCTTGAGAGACTGGCTGAAGGAGAAAGGGAGAGACTCCAGAAGACCCTCAAGATAAACATCAATACCGCCTCTTCAGAGGACCTACAGAAGATACCCTATATCGGTCCCAAAAAGGCAGAGCAGATTATCACTGGCCGACCCTATATAAGTATTGAGGATATCATGAAACTTCCCGGGTTTGGGGAGAAGACCTTTGAGAAGATAAAGGACTACATCACTGTCTCGGGCAAGGGGTTAGAGGATTATAAGCCGCCTGCAGAAAGGGCCGAGGAGAAGAAGGAAGAGAAGAAGGTAAAAATTGTTAAGATAGATACTGACGGTGATGGGGTTCCCGATACCTGGGTCACCACACCTCAGTAAATAACCTTTTAAATTCCGAATGGAATGAGGGCGGGATGGTTGCGGCCTATAGAGCAGAGAGAGAGCCAGAAAAAGCAAAGGAAGTAAAGAAGGGTTTCTTCTCTTTAGTCATTATTCTCCTTTTACTCACTCTCTCTACCTGGGGTTTAGCGCTCAATACCAAGTGGCGCCAGGCGCTCTATTCCTCCTTTAAGAAGGCCTCCCCTCCCATAGAGATAAAAGAGGAAGTATATCAACCACCCAAAGAACTGACCATCACCTACTTCGATGTTGGCCAGGGATTGGCCCACCTCATCCAGATCCCTTCAGGAAAGGTAATCATGTATGATGCGGGAGAGGGACCAGTACCCGATTACAAGTATACCCGATATTACAATGCAGGAGAGAAGGCCATCCTTCCTGTCTTGGAAGGGGAGCATATTAAAAAGATCGATGTTATTGTCGCTTCTCATCCCCATAGCGACCACTTAGGAGGCCTCATCCCCATATTGAGTAGCAATAAATTTGAAGTAGGGGAGGTATTGGATCCGGGCATGGTCCTTTCCACCCCCACCTATAATGCCCTTCTGGAACTGATCGAGAAGAAGGGGATAGCCTACCACATTGTGAGGGATGGGGATATCCTGGATTGGGGTCCGGATGTCTTTGTCCAGGTTCTCTCCCCTCCCAAGGGCCAGTTATGGGAACAGGCCAATGAGAACTCAATAACCATTAAATTAGTCTATGGTCAGACCAGTTTTCTCTTTACTGGGGATATTGAGAAGTCAGCCATCAGTTACCTGATCAATGAGTATGGCCCGAGGATAAAGGCAGATGTGGTCCAGGTCCCCCATCACGGCTCCAATACCTCAAACGATTGGGGCTTCATTAGATTAGTAGGAGCCTCCCATGCTGTAACCAGTGGCACAGGAGGGGAGCCCTTCGGCCATCCTACCCCTAAGACCGTGAAGAGGTGGGAGGAGATCGGAGCCCAGGTTCACCATACCCACGAGAGTGGGAATATCACCATCATTAGTGATGGGAAGAATATAAGAGTAAGGACCATGAGGTAGAGGGAGGTGAAGAGAATGAGAAAGAGTATTATCTTAGTAGGAATCGTGGCTCTGGGCCTCATCCTCTTGGCAGGATGTCGCCAGAGGCCGAGGGAGGTGGAATTGGAGGAGAGGGAACTACTTCCCTTAGAAGAGATGGTTCCCTTAGAGGAAGTGGCAGAGGTTCCTATGTTTGTTGAGGTTCCTCCTGCTGTCGCACCGCCAGCCGTTGTGGTCGGAAAGATAAACATCAATACTGCTACTCAGGCCCAGCTGGAGACCCTACCTGGTATCGGACCGACCAAGGCCCAGGCCATCATCGCTGGCCGACCATACGCTACGGTCGATGATCTAACCAGGGTAAAGGGTATCGGTCCAGCTACTCTGGAGAAGTTGAGACCCCAGGTCACTGTTAAGTAACACGGATGATCGCGGATTTAGGACGATGCCCTTCGTGCACCTTGTAGAAGGAGGGAGAGGCGTGTTCAAATTGTCCCGTCAGGAATCGATTGTCGTCTTCTACCTGATCGGTGCCGTTCTCTTAGGAAGTATCATCATGCTCACCAGAAGACCCCTCTTCCCTCCTCCCGAGGCAGAACACCTGTTAAGTCCCAGGGCCATCTCTCTCGAGCCAGGAGAGATGGTTCCCCCAGAGGAAGGAGCTGTTCTGGATGTCCTGAACCTCTCCTATGGTCCAGAGCATGTCTATACCACAGAGGAACTGATATTAGCCTATGGCGAGATGGAGGAGGAGAAAGAGCAGAAAGAGAAGAAGGAAGTAAAAGCAGAAGCAGGGAAGGTCAACATCAATACTGCCAGCCAATCACAACTTGAATCTCTACCGGGTATCGGGCCCAAGAAAGCAGAGGCCATCATCGCCGCTCGTCCCTATTCCCGTATTGAGGAGATCACCAGGGCCACGGGGATCGGACCCAAGATCTATGAGGCATTGAAGGATAAGATTACTGTTGATAAGGAAACTGTTTCTGCTCCACCAGCACCGACTCTTGTGACCCCAGCCAAGATCAACATCAATACTGCCAGCCAATCACAACTTGAATCTCTACCGGGTATCGGGCCCAAGAGAGCAGAGGCCATCATCGCCGCTCGCCCCTATTCCCGTATTGAGGAGATCACCAGGGCCACGGGGATCGGACCCAAGATCTATGAGGGCTTAAAAGATTTAATCACTGTTAAGTAATACGAATCCCTTCTTAACCCCTCATAATTAAAATTGAGGGAAAGGTATGTTCAAATTGTCCCGTCAGGAATCGATCATCGTCCTCTGCCTGATCGGTGCCATTCTCTTAGGAAGCATCATCATGCTCACCAGAAGACCCCTCTTCCTTCCACCCGAGGCAGAACACCTGGTAAGTCCCAGAGCCATCTCTCCTGGCTCGAGAGAGATGGTTCCCCCAGGGCCGGGAAAGATCATCGCTCACATTACCGGAGCGGTGAATAAGCCTGGGGTCTACCAGTTTGATGAGGGAGCCCGGGTGATTGAGGCCATCAGGGTCGCTGGAGGCGCAAAGGAAGGAGCTATTCTGGATGTCCTAAACCTCGCTCAGCCCCTGGTTGATGGTACCAGGATTGTTGTTCCCCAGAAGTTCGATGTGGAGGCCTTTAGAAAGAAACTCCTCTCCTATGGTCCAGAGCATGTCTATACCACAGAGGAACTGATATTAGCCTATGGCGAGATGGAGGAGGAGAAAGAGCAGAAAGAGAAGAAGGAAGTAAAAGCAGAAGCAGGGAA
>DLMW01000072.1:2547-8068 GCA_002478245.1 bacterium UBP18_UBA7526 | reverse complement strand
ATTTCGCCTTTAGTATTTAACTTTAGGGGAGGAGCCCCACTTCCTTCTCTTCTGGCTTCTCTATGACTTTGACAATATGGGGGGTGACGAAGATGAGGAGCTCACTCTTTACCATATCCGTAACCTTTTTAGAGAAGAGATACTTTATTACCGGAACCTTCATCAGTCCCGGAACCCCGGAACGAGTCGTCCGCTCCTCCTCCTTTATTAATCCCCCAATGACCAGGGTATCCCCGTCCTTGACCATAACATGGGTTATTGCTTCCCGGTACATGATGATGGGATAGGGGTTATCCCCCGGAGTCCATTCTTGCAAGGCGCTGATCGTTGGCTTAATATCTATAATGATGTAATCGTCCTTCCCGATATGGGGGGTAACAGTTAAGGTCACTCCAACATCCTTTTCTTGCCACTTTCTTATAGCGATTATCTCCCCCTTTTCCGTTCTCTCCGTAGCCTCTTCCCAGTAGGCTACCTTTGATGCCACTCTCACCTCTGCTGGTTCATTATCTAAGGTGGTGATCTTGGGATTGGATAGGATCTGGGTATCTGCCCTGCTTGCCAGGGCCTTAAGTACTGCGGCGAAATCGCTCTTACCCAAGGTACCATACTTAAAGTATCCTATGGCATCGCTAAATCCTAAGTCAATGTCACTGCCTTTACTCATTTGCTCCGCCGTCTTCTTCACCCAGGTCCAGTCAATGCCCAGATTCTCCATGGTCGTGAGGTCAATCTCCAGGAGCTTGGATTCAATGGCCACCTGCAGAGGCCTCTTATCTAACTCAGCGATCATCCTTCCAATCTCTTCAATCTTAACCGGGGTATCAATGACCATCAGGGCATTGGACCGGACATCGACGATAATTCTTCCCGCATCCGAGAGCATCTTACTATCTATTAACATGGTCTTGATGGTTGGCGCCTGGGCATAGTTCAGCTCAAAGATCTTAGTAGTAGTCTCAATCTCTGGCACCTCCTTGGCCAATCTCATTACCCGGATGATATCCTTCTTTCTCTCATAGCAGAAACCCCGCACCCTCAGGATGGCATCCAGGGCATCCTCTGCCGTCACATCCCGGAAGGAGATGGTCACGGTTCCCTTTAGTTCTGGGCCAGCGATGATGTTCAGACCCGCCCTCTGACCGATGATGCGCAGGACATTATGGATGTCGGCATCCTTGAAGTCCATGGATAGAAGTTTCTCCTCTTTTACGGGAGGGGCGGGAACCGCCGGGATGGCCGGGCGCTGGAGGTCGACCACAATCTTATTCCCTACACTCGAGACTCGATAGGTGGTCATTTCCCTTAGGTCTACTACTACCCGGGCAATGTTCTCCTCAAATTGACCGGATCTTACTCCCTTTACGATGTCCTCCTCAACGACCTTAATGAACTTTTGAGGCCAGGCCATAGCCGCCTCATACATATCGATGACCACTACTGGCGGCTCCAAAAGGTTGAAGGCCGAATGCTTCACCGGCTCCTCAGCGGTAATGATTATCCTTGTCTTCTCTGGTAATTTCTGCAAAGAGACATCAGTGATCCCTACCACATAGAAGGGATTCTCTACTTCCAGAATAATTCTATTGGCCTCACTCCTCAAGGCGTACTTTGCTTCTTCCTTAAGGTCTAACACCACCCTGGTTATTCTTGGCTCTTCCGAGAACTGTCCCGCCCGCACCTTCTTTACTATGCTTCTCTCTACCCCCATCTCCTTCTTCTCCCAGGCGAGGGTGGCATTGGGGATGTCAATTACCAATCGCGGTGGCCCGGTGAGAGAGAACTGAGAATACTTCGCCCCCGCCTTATCGCTGAGAATGATTATTCTCGTCTTATTCGGGATTTCTATTACTTGGATATCCTCTACCTTATAGGCAAGCCTCTCCTTCTCTGCGATCTCCCTGGCCCTCTCCTCCGCTCGCTTCCTCTCTTCTTCCTCCTTGATCTCTCTCAATCTTTCCTGAGAGCGGGCTAAGTATTTCTGGGCCTCAACATGTTCTGGTTTCAGGGCTAAAGCCTTCTGGAACTCATCTATGGCCTCTATAATCTTATTCTCGCTATAGTATTTCTTTCCCGCCTCATAATGGCTGGTGATCTTTTCTTCTCTCTCTTTTTTGAGACGTTCTTCTAACCTTCTCTTCTCGGCCTCCTCTCTCTTCTTGGCCGTTAACCTCTCCTCTTCCAGCCTCTTCTCACATTTCTCTTTATATCTTAGAGCATCTCTATGCTCTGGAGCGAGGGCCAATACTTTATCGAATTGAGAGCGGGCCTTTTCAAATTCCCCCTTCCAGTAATGACTCTTTCCCTGGTCATAGTAGGCTATTATCTTCTCTTTCCTCTCCTTAATGAGCCCCTTCTTCTCCTCCGCTTCCCTCCTCGCTCTGGCCAACTCCTCTTGCCTTCTCCTGGCCCTTTCTGCCTCCTCTCTCTCTATCCTCCTCTCCTCAATGATTCTCTCCAGCTCTTTTTCTGCCTTAACGATTCTTTTCCCTGCTTTATGCTCCGGATTAAGAGCCAAAACCTTATTCCACTCCTCAATGGCCTCTATGAGTTTCCCTTCTTTATAGTAACCTTTTCCTTGGGCATAATGGCTCTCAATGGCTTCTTCCCTCACCCTTTTGGCCTTCTCCTCCTCTTCCCTGATCTTCTTCTCTTTGAGGGCCTCTATCCTCTCCTCCTCTAATTTCTCCCTCTCCTTGATGGCCAGTTCTGCCTTCTGGATATAGTTCTCTGCCCGGGAGAGTTTGGGATTCAACTTCAAGGCCTCGCGGAACTCCACTATGGCTTCTTCAAACTCCTCCCTTCCGTAATGTCTCTTCCCTAATACATAGTGCCTCTTGGCCTCTTTCCTTATCTCCTTGGGAGCGGGGGGCACCTCCTTGGCAATCGAAAGAGTAAGGAGTCTCTCATCAGGCTTCACCTCAAAGGCCGTCTGATAGGCGAGGTAGATCTCTATCTGGATGATATTGGGCTTGGTGCTGTACTGCAAGGCCTCTACCCTATTGACCAACCCCTCCTTAATGACCAGCTCCTTCTCCTCCCAAATGAGTTGGGCATTGGGCAGGAAGAGGCGAATCCTTGGGGGGTGGTCCAGGGAGAAGGATTTGTACTTCACCGGCCCATCTGAGGTGATGAATACCTGGACACGATCGGCCAGCTCCTTTACCTCAATCTTGCTCACCTTAAAGTCCGCCCCCTGGGCAGATACCATGGTCCCCAGGAATATCCCGATTAAGGTCAAGCCTAATAGTCTCTTAAACATCTCATTCCTCCTCTAGTTTCAGAATTTCTTTCTCTTTCCCTTCCATTAAGACTACCTCGTTCTTTCCAATGCTTATTACTCTCTTCCCGTTTATGATATCTCCTACATTAACAATATAATCTCCGATAATTGCTTGCACCCCCTCCTCATCCCGTACGATTCCCGTAAGGATTAAGGCCCCCACCCTGGGAGCCCCTTCTTCCGGGACTCTTTTTACCAATGGTGAGAGGAAGGGATCCCGACCCCAGGATACCGGACCCTCCACCCTTCTAATCTCTAAGGGAAGGAAGGCCTCCTCTGGTGTGGGAGGGGCTTTCTTCTCTATAGCCACAGAAGGGACCTGGGAAACAGGAGTCATTTTTACTCTGCGCTGAATGGGTTTCCTCAAGGATAGAATTGAAGCAAGTAATACTAAAAGGGCAACTAAAAGGATTATTCTTTTCTGGGCCATCTTTACTTCCTCACTCTACGATGTAAGTGGCGATCTCGAGCACCACATCCAGCCTGGAAGGGGCCTCAGGGTCGGCCTCGATGCTGAGGCTTTTAATCTTTATGAGCCTCGTCGACTCCTCCAGATTCTTTAGATACTCACCAAGATCACGGTATCCCCCCTTGAGTTGGATCTGGATGGGGATCTCCTTATAGACCAGCCGACTTTCTTCCGGAAGCATCCTTATCAGGTTGTATTCCAAACCCGTCTGGGAGGCGATCTGGGAGAGGAGGGCGGGAATCTGCTTCTCCTTGGGAAGCCGCCCTTTCAAGTAATCCAGCCTCTCCTGGGTATGGTAATATCTCTCCTCTAATCTTGCGATCCTCTCTGCCTCTGTTTTGGTCCGGGCCTCCTGGAGTTCAAAATCCTTTCTTTTTAATTCGGTTTCCAGGCTCTGACACTTTAATTTCAGATCTCTTCTCTTGGATGTGAGGGGCTTGAAGAAGAGATTATTCATTAAAACAATAAGGATAATGCTTCCTACGACAGCTAAGATAATCCGCTGTTGTTTGGGAATCTTAGAGAGATCGACTAAGGCCATCACTCCCTCTCCTTCCCCTGGGGGATACAGGTGAGCTCAAAATCCTTGTAATCTCCACTCTCATTCTTCTTGGTCTCTTTGAGCTCTATCTCCCGAAAGTAGGGGGAGGCCTCTAAGGCTGCTAAAAAACGGGCGATCAAAGTATCAGAAGAAGCAGAGCCTTTCAGGGAGAGTCTCTTCGTCTGGGGATGGAGGATGAACTCCCCCAGCCAGACCTTCTCCGGGGTAATGTGACCCAGTTCCCTCAAGACCTCCCAGTAGTAGAGCTCCCCTCCTGTCAGCTCCTGCACCGTTCGGATCCTCTCCTCCAGTGCCCTGGTATCCTCCTCTATCCTCTCCACCCTAGTCATAGTCTCCTGGAGTTCCTTCCATTTACTCCCCCGCTCTACCAGGAGCCTCTCCTTCTCCTCTATGCTCCTCTGATAACTCTGGGCACTGATAAAGAGAGTGAGATAACTAATGAATATAATAGCAACTACTATCCCTCCCAGTGAGAGAGCCGCCTGCCTCTTCCGGGCGAATCTCTTTCTCTTCGCCATCTCTGGGGGAAGGAGGTTCACACCCCTCATCTTCTTTGCTCCCTTCTAAATAGGGCTGGAATATTAGAAGTTAGAAGAATTTGTTCTTCGTCATTCGTTTCTGAGTCACGATGCCCAATTTTTTCGGTAACGTAATACGGTCAAGGTTACGATACCCGTTTCGCCTGACGGTTACGTGAATCGTCTTCCTATCTTCTATCATTCAACTATTCTCTCCGCGCTAGGCCAAAAGCTACTGCCATCCTGGGACCTAGGTCCTCTAAGTGTCTCCTATCGAAGGCCTCCTCGATTTCGATATTGGCTAGAGGATTACCGAGTTCCACAGATATCCCCAGGCTACTATTCAGGTAGTTATCTATCCCCTTCAATCTGGCGCTCCCCCCAGAGAGGATGATCCGGTCTATCTTCCTTCCTGGAACCTGAGCCAGAAAGTAGTGGAAGGAGCGTTCTATCTCCACGATCAATCTCTCCAAAGGCCCCCTCATGGCCTTAGTTGCCGGGGTCTCTTCCTCCCGGCTCAAGCCCTCCTCCTTCTTCATCCTCTCCGCTTGATGGAAGTCCAGGTTTATCTCCTTGGAGATGGCAGAGGTAAGGTCATTCCCGGCTAAGGAGATGTCCCGGGAGAAGTGCAATATCCCTCTCTCCACAATATTGATGTCTGTTATCCCTGCCCCGATATCGATGAGGGC
>DLMW01000072.1:1700-2255 GCA_002478245.1 bacterium UBP18_UBA7526 | reverse complement strand
GGGGATAAGGCCCGCCCCCTGAATTAAAGAGACCTTATCTTGAACCAGGCCCCGGGGGGCAGCAGCCACTACCACCTCTGCCTTCTTCACCCCCTCCTCCGTTATCTCCCTTAAGACCAGATGATCCATGATGGCCTCCCTGGGGTCCATGGTGATATACTTCTTGGCCTCCCACTTGATGGCCTCAGATAGCTCCTCCTCCGGCATCCTGGGCATTTTGAGGTATCTTACATTGATGCTCGGCCCGGAGACACAGGCCACCACCTTATTCGTCCTTATCTTACTCTCATCAATAATCTTCCTTATAGCCCTAATTATTGTGGCCTTATCGGCTGGCTCTGGAGAAGGAAGCTCCTCCAGGCCAAAGGAAAGGAGCCTCTTCCCCTTCAACTGGGCGACCTTCACGCTCTTCGTCCCCATATCCAGGCCAAAGAACTCCTCTCTCTTTTTGAACCGGGAGAGCACCTTCTCCATATTCAATCTCTTCAAAAAATCACCGATCCCCACCATTGCTTCTTACTCCGCCCTGAACCATATGGTTCAGGGCTCCATTCA
>DLMW01000072.1:590-1646 GCA_002478245.1 bacterium UBP18_UBA7526 | reverse complement strand
CCATATTCAATTTTTTCAATAAATTATCGATTCCTGCCATCTTCTACTTTCGGCACTTCTTTTTCACAAGATCAATAATTTCTTCCGCCATCCTTAAAGCCTCTTTCGCTTTCTGGCTTGAATATTTAATAGTTATTCCTATTGGGTATCTGGGTTTGATATAGTAATCGTTCAGCAATCTACAGTTCTCTTCTACTTCCCTAAAATCCTTATCCTTCTTCTGGCAACGTTGGGCTAATGCCACTAGATCGTGAATCCTTGCCGGTTTAACATTTTTATAAACTAAGAACCCCTTGAGATATTTCTCCGCTGCTTGCTGGCAGAGAAAACAGATGGTATCTGCCGGACCTTTTCCTCTAAGTAGTAACCGGGCGGATTTAAGATCGCTATTGCCCCTCTCGAGCCATCTCCAGGATAGAACTCTAAGATTCCTTCTTCTCATAGAGCACTTTCCCTTCCTCCAAGACTTCCTCTACAAAGAAATCTCCCAGCCTCAACTCTCTCTCCAACTCCTGGGGAGTATAGACTATGGCCTCAAAAGGCACTGAACGATCCCCCACCAGACCAGAGATCTCCCGTAGCCTTTCTCCAAAAGACTTCTTCGTCTTTTTAATGAGAAACATATCGATGTCGCTATTTTTTGTTATCTTTCCTCGGGCACAGGAGCCATAGAGGATGATCTTCTCTGGCTTATACTCTCTCACTATCTTCTCGGTAATTCTCTCAATCTCCCTTTCGAATAACTCTCTCCTCTTCATAATCTCCCACACCACTTACCATTCATCGTTTAACGCAACTGATTTTATCCCCGTCTCGCCGGCAGGGCCGCAATTTTCTTTGCGTTCTCTACAGTTGCCATCCGTGTCCATCCATGTATATTATTCGTATAGATTCATGTTTTGATTATCTTCCGTCGCCGCTTTTCAGTTCGCGTTGTTTCGTGTTATTAATATAACTCCCTCCACCCCCGGATAATGATATTTACCTCAGCCTCTTCCCCGGCTACGAAACGGGCATCATCTAAATAAACTACTCTATTGGTGCCTCCACTTCTCC
>DLMW01000072.1:0-430 GCA_002478245.1 bacterium UBP18_UBA7526 | reverse complement strand
GATATATTTTGAGCTCTGCCTGGGCAGCATCTGCCGGGGCGGTGACGTTTTCATACTTCTGCTGCTGCCAGCTACTCCGGGCAGAGGGGGTTAATTTATCGACCGAATCCTGGGTGGATTCAGAGATAGAGGTAGCATCTGACTTATACCACACTATCGCTAACTTTATATGGACATCGTTATAGGTTTCAGAGGTACACATCATCCAGACAGAGCCAGAGTACTTACTTCCTGCAGTAATGCCCGTTACCTTGGATGAGACCACGGTTCTGCCACTTACAGATGTAGTCTGAGTCCCATACTTTAAAGACTTTGCCCTCTCCCTCTTCTCTGTTGTGCTACCAAAGGTGGCACCAGCAGAGGTATAGGTCCATTTGCTCCCATCGCCTTCAAAGCTAAAGTCGTGGTCGGCATCGGTTAAGAGGCCGCC
>DLMW01000076.1:12516-15301 GCA_002478245.1 bacterium UBP18_UBA7526 | reverse complement strand
AACCCCGAAGGGGTTATCTTGGAAGCCTATCCTTAATTTTGTGGCCATTAGCCTAAAGGGATCATAGATAGAAGAACCGCTATTCTCATTGCCCTCGAGCCCGATATCTTGGCTTCGGGATTGGGGAGGCCTGGTTTTTATTAAGAACTAATCCAGAGGTAGCAAAACTTCCTTTCTATCTTCTCGGTGGCTACATTGGGGAGCGTTGGTTTGTCTGTTTCTTCCATGGCGTCTTTACGAGCATCGCTGCCACGGGATTCTATACTATCTTGGGGCAGTAGGCCTCCATGCTACTACCAACTCTTTTGTTTATCTATTTAGGTTCATAACCTCTAAGTTCGGTGAAGTAGCGGGGAAAGCTTCCTACTCAATTATCTTCCTCATAATCGTAATGGGATTGGGCACTATCTTCAAGAGGCTATTGAGAAGGGCGCAATCCGTAGAAAAGATTTCACTTCCTTCTCAGGTTGGAAAATTGGCAGAGGAAATAATCTATCAAGAGCGACCTAGATCTGACTTAATCTGGAAAATTTTAGTCTTCCCCCTTCTCTTTCTACCCAGAAAGATTCAGATACTCAAAGAGGGCATAAAGATCAAAGGGCTATTCTATAAAGTAAATATTCGCTTGGCTGCCTCATCAAGAGGCACCTTAGAGATAAGGCAGAAGTTTGGGCTACCGTATATTATCTCTGTTTCCGACCGAGCCAAGTTTCTCTCCCTGGCCAGGGCGGAAAAGATAGATGGAAATCTGACCTTTTTGTGCCTCAAAAGTTGTTGGGGAGGTAGATTATGAAAAAGTGGTTGATCGTTTTGGGGTGTTTAATAATAGCGGGTTGTGCTACCTTTCCTGTAGTAAAAGATGAAGAGATGGTTAGGGAATTTACGCGCTTAGAGAAAGAAAAAGAACTTTATAGACTTGAACAGGAAAAGAGAATTAATACAATGGGGCCAGAACTTTTGGCTTTATTCCCTAAGCCATTACCAATTAAATTTGAATATGATAGAAGTCCAGAAGTAAATGCCTATGCCACTCATAATAAAGTGGTAGTCTTTGAAGGGCTACTTGCTTATACTGAATCAGATGATGAATTGGGTTCAGTAATGGCACATGAAATCGCTCATTGTGTAATGGAACATGAAAGAAAAAGAGCATGGGTTACCGTTCCCTTCTGGCTTATTGCACTTGGTCTGACAGGTACCGCTGGTGTCGACATGTTCCCATTGGCGCAAGCAGCCACAAACCCTTATGAAAGAAGCCAAGAAAAGGAAGCAGACTTTATCGGAACTATTCTCGCTTATCAGGCAGGCTATGATCCTAAGGCTCTTCCAAAATTTAATGAAAGGATGGCTATAAGATTAGGTGATACAAGCATAAATAGATATGGAAGAACACATCCCCCCACCCCCTATAGAGTAGCACTGATTAAAAAGACAGTAAAAGCATTGGAGGATAAAGAGTTGATACCTGAAATATTGTGGGTTTTACTGCTAAAAGATGTAGACCTACCGAAGAACAAATATTCTCTAGAGCAACTTCTAAGTACTGTTAAATTTATGGGCTATGAATATAAACAGTCAGCATCCCTAGTTGAAATAAAGGCTCCCTCAGGAAGGGTTGAGTTTGAGATTAATGATAATCTGATTTCACTAAAAATGAGGAGAGATTAAAAAGGGGCTTTTTATGGAGATCTTAAATATCGATGCGGCAAAGTGTAGCGGTTGTCGGCTTTGCGAACTGGCCTGCGCCTTCAATAAGGAGAAGAGGATTATCCCCATTTTAGGCAGGATAAACGTCTTTCAGAATTATGCCTGGGGATTGAGCGTTCCTGTGGTCTGTAACCAATGCGAGGAGGCGCCCTGCATCAAGGTCTGCCCCACAGAGGCCTTATATCGCGATCCAGAGATAAACGCCGTTAAGGTGAAGGAGGAGAGGTGTATCGGCTGTAAGCTCTGCGTCTCTGCCTGTCCCCAGGGGGGGATCGCCTTTGTTTCCCAGAAGAGGACAGTGGTTAAGTGCGACCTCTGTGATGGAGATCCGGTCTGCGTCAAGTTCTGTCCCACCGGCGCCTTGAAATACGAAGAGCCAGTGAAGGCCACCCTCTCTAAGAGAAGGGAGAAGGCGGAGAAGGTGTGGGAAACTCTAACATAGTTCGGAGTAAAATGGAAGAAGAGAAGTTTGATTTTGAGAAGTTAGATGTCTATCAGAAAGCCTTAGATTATATAGACTTTGTTTGCTGTCTACTGGGAAGTTTCCTAAGGTAGAAGAGTTTAGGCTCACCAGCAATTTTCAAGGGAGCTGCCCAATCAATAGCCCTAAATATTGATGAGGGAAGCGGAGGCACCAAAACAGAATTTATTCATTTTTTAAGGATGGCCAGACGCTCTGTTAGAGAATGCGTAGTAGGTACCACTATTGCCGAAAGGAGAAACTATATAAATCAATCTGAAGAAAAAGTAGGTGTTGGGAAATATCAAAGATGCTAACTGGGCTCAAGAAATCACTTGAATAACTTATCCCAACGGTGCGGGGGAGCGTACCCCGAACTATATAACTGGAGGTTATCATGGCTAAGATCTTAGTGGTGGACGTGGAGAAGTGTTCCGGGTGTCGGATATGTGAGGTGGCCTGTTCCTGGTATCAGGAGGAGGAGTTCAATCCCGCCAAAGCAAGGCTATCCATCGTTTCTTGGAAGAAGGCGGCCATCAACTATCCCATGATCTGCGAGCAGTGTGAGAAGGCCCCCTGTGCTGAGGTCTGTCCCACAGATGCCATCTATAAGGATGA
>DLMW01000076.1:11497-12406 GCA_002478245.1 bacterium UBP18_UBA7526 | reverse complement strand
GTGCATTGGTTGTAAGTTCTGTAGCCTGGTCTGCCCCTTAGGAGCTGTCTCCTTCTTTGAAGAGAAAAAAGGAGCGATAAAGTGTGATCTATGTGATGGAGATCCCCAGTGCGTCAAATACTGTCCCATGGGTGCTATAGAATTTATGGAAGAGGATAAGGTGGGCCTGAAGAAGAAGCGTATTTCAGCAGAGAAACTTTTCGCTACTATGCAGGAGATACCCAAATAGTTAACGGTTTACGGTGAACGGTAAACCCCGTAGATACGAAGTCATTAACGGGGTAAACGAGGAATTATACTTAGGAGGTTTATCATGGCTGATGGCTATGCTGGGAAATATCTGAGGGTTGATTTAACGAAGGAGAAGTTCACTATCCTACCTACACCCGAAGAATGGAAGAGGAAGTATTTAGGCGGAGTGGGGATGGGGGCTAAGATCATGTGGGATGAGGTTCCTCCAGAGGTTAAGCCTCTATCTCCCCAGAATAGGATCGTCTTTGCTACTGGCCCAGTGAACGGGACCCTATTCCCTCCTTCGGGAAGGTATGAGGTTATCTCCCGATCTCCCTTGACCGGCTGGTGGGCCCACTCCTCTGCCGGTGGATTCTTCGGTCCGGAGATGAAGTATGCGGGATATGATCTGATCATTATTCAAGGAAGGGCAAAGAGACCGGTCTATCTCCATATCGATAATGACTCAATTGAGTTAAGGGATGCCAGACATCTCTGGGGAAAGAATACCATAGAGACTACCGACCAGATTACCCAGGAACTGAAAGAACCGGATGTCAAGGTGGCGACGATCGGCCAGGCAGGAGAGAACTTAGTGAGGTATGCCTGCATCATGAGCGATTACTTCCGGGCAGCGGGTAGAACCGGATTGGGTGCTGTCTTGGGTTCCAAGAATCT
>DLMW01000076.1:10718-11280 GCA_002478245.1 bacterium UBP18_UBA7526 | reverse complement strand
TTTAAGCGCCACTCACCAAAAGGAAGATACTGGGATTATATCGAGGGCTTCCGCAAGTATGGGACCTTCTCTCTTACCGACTGGGAGAACGCTATCGGAAGACTTCCCACTAAGAACCACTGGACAGGATACTTTGAGAATGCTGAGGAGACCATCGGGATGGAGCCTATGAGGAGGAGGCACTATAAGCGCCACGCCTCCTGCTTCGGCTGTGGGATACAGTGTAAGTATGCCTCCGTTGTCAGAGAAGGGAAGTATGCGGGAACAGAATCGGAAGGTCCGGAGTATGAGACCGTAGAGGGTTTTACTTCCAACTTCTTATCCACGGATACCAGTGCTTTAATTCGCGCCAATTACCTCTGCAATATCTATGGGATGGATACTATTTCTGCCAGCCACTCCATCTCCTGGGCCTATGAATGCTATGAGCATGGTATTCTAAAAAAGGAGGATACCGATGGTCGGGAACTGGTTTGGGGAGAGGATGGGATGGACCAGGTCATTGAATTACTGGAAGGAATTCCCTTCCGCAGAACGAAATTTAGTGATCTTTTAGCCGAGG
>DLMW01000076.1:6059-10542 GCA_002478245.1 bacterium UBP18_UBA7526 | reverse complement strand
AAGGACTGGGAAGGGGAGCGAGGCCTATGCCATCCAGGTCAATGGATTGGAGGCCTCTGGTCAGGATGGAAGACCCCATAAGTCATTGGGACTCACCTACGCCATCAATGTCCGGGGAGCGGATCATCTGACTTCTCTCTCCAGTCTCGATGAGTTGGGCTATAAAGATGAGATCAAAAGAAGGTATAAGAGGGAGACGGTCAATATCTTAGCCAATAGATGGGATGAGAAGTATAAGGGCTATCTGGTAGCAGATATGGAAGAGCTATATGCCTTATGTGACTCTGCCCTATTATGCAAGTATGGCGTCATGTGGCCGCCTATCTACTACCATCAGGACTTGGGGAAGGTCATCTCCGCCGTCACTGGATTTACCGAGTATGAGAATCCGAAGGAACTGAGTAAATTAGCTAGGAGAATCTGCCATCTGAGAAGATGCTTCAATATCCGACTCGGTTGGTCAAAGGAGAACGATACTCTCCATCCTCGTTTTACAGAAGAGCCCATGCCTACCGGCCCGGCAAAGGGGCAGGTGGTTCATCTGGAACCCATGCTAAGGGAATATTATGAGGTAAGAAAGTATGACTGGAAGACTGGTTATCCCACTAAAAAAGAACTGGAAGAGGTTGGTCTGGAGGAGGTAGCGAAGGAACTGAAAAGAAGAAAGAAATTGGTTGAGATATATCGCGGCAAGAAAGCCTTTAACATTAAAAAGTAAATAGGAATCTTAGAGCATATGAGAAAGATTGATCGGATTATAAAGAGGCATAAGAAGAAAGGGGCCCTGGTGCCCCTTTTGCAGGATGTAATGGCCGAGTATGGATATCTTCCACAAAGAACCATAGAGAGGATTTCTCAAGAGTTAGATATCCCTCTCTCCCAGGTCTATAGCCTAGCCACCTTCTATAAGTCCTTTAGCCTCACTCCCAGAGGGAAGTATTTGATAAGTGTCTGTCTGGGGACCGCCTGCCATGTGAGGGGGGCTCCCCGGATTGTGGAAAAGTTAGAGAGGGATTTAGGAATAAGGGCAGGAGAGACAACAAAGGATTCAAAGTTTACCTTAGAGACGGTCAATTGTTTGGGAGCCTGTGCCTTAGGACCCTTGGTAGTCATCGATGGAAAATACTTCGGTCGGATAAACTTGAGCCGATTGGATGAAGTGCTAAAGGACTATCTCAAATGAGACTAAGGTGCCCCTCTGATTTAGTAAAAGCGAGAAAGTTGATTCGGTCTCGCTATGATCCCAAGAAGACCTGCGTTACTGTCTGCTGTGGAACAGGATGCCTCGCCTCTGGTGCCCGGGATGTAGCAGAGACTTTTAGAAAAGAGATCGATAGAAGAGGCCTAAGGCCCCGAGTAAACTTGAGGATAACCGGATGCCATGGTTTCTGTGAAAGAGGGCCCTTAGTCGTCATCTACCCTAAGAGAATCTTTTATCAAAGGGTAAAGGTATTGGATGTAGATGAGATCCTCTCTCAAACCATTCTTAAAAGGAAGATAATCGAGCGCCTCCTCTATGTTGATCCGATGACGGGAAAGAAGATCGTCTATGAGAATGAAGTTCCTTTTTACAAAAAACAGAGACGTCTTATTTTTGGGAATAATGGCAGGATCGATCCTACAAAGATAAGTTATTACATTGCTTTGGATGGCTATACTGCTCTGGCTAAGGTACTCTATAAAATGAGCCCCCAACAGGTAATCGCTGAGATAAAGAGGTCGGGCTTAAGAGGAAGGGGAGGGGCAGGCTTCCCCACAGGACAGAAATGGGAACTCTGTCGCAACGCTAATTCGCGTCTCAAGTATATCATCTGTAATGCAGATGAAGGGGACCCGGGAGCCTTCATGGATCGCAGCCTCTTAGAGGGAAATCCCCATTCTGTTTTGGAAGGGATGATCATCGGAGCCTATGCCATGGGAGCTGAGGAGGGATATATCTATGTGCGCAATGAATATCCTTTAGCAATCAAGCACCTCACTATTGCCCTGAAGGAGGCCCAAGAGTGGGGATTATTGGGTAAGAATATTTTAGGTAGTAATTTTAGCTTCAGAATCAGGATAAATAGAGGAGCGGGAGCCTTTGTCTGTGGTGAGGAGAGCGCTCTCATCGCCTCCCTTGAGGGAAGGATTGGGGAGCCCCGACCTCGTCCCCCTTTTCCCGCTCAAGAAGGTCTCTGGGGCAAGCCCACCAATATAAATAATGTCAAGACCTGGGCCAATATTCCTTTGATCATCAATAAGGGTGCCAGATGGTATTCCAAGATTGGGACAAAGACGAGTAAGGGAACCATGGTCTTCTCCTTGGTAGGAAAGATTAATAATACTGGTCTGGTTGAGATACCCATGGGCATCAGTCTAAGAAAGATGATCTATGAGATTGGAGGAGGGATACCTAACGGGAAGAAGTTCAAGGCCGTTCAGACCGGTGGCCCTTCTGGAGGATGCATCCCGGCAAGATTGATCGACCTTCCCGTTGATTATGAGAAGTTGACTCGGGCAGGCTCCATGATGGGTTCGGGAGGTATGGTGGTTATGGATGAGGATACCTGCATGGTCAACGTAGCCAGGTACTTTCTATCCTTTACCCGGGATGAGTCCTGCGGGAAGTGCACCCCCTGCCGAGAAGGGATAAAGCAAATGTATGAAATCCTGGATAATATTACTAAGGGCAAAGGCAAGGAATCGGACTTAGGACTCTTAAAGGAATTGGCCCAGATAGTAAAGGACTCCTCGCTCTGTGGCTTAGGTCAGACAGCACCCAACCCGGTTCTTACTACTTTAAGATACTTTCCAGAAGAATACTTGGCCCATATTAAAGATAAGAGATGTCCGGCCCATGTCTGCCAGGATTTGATTCGCTATTCACTCATTGTGGAAAAATGTATTGGTTGTCAGATCTGTAATAAGGCCTGTCCCACGGGAGCAATAAGTGGAGAGAAGAAAGAGCCTCAGAGAATCGACCAGAAGAAGTGTATCAGATGCGGCGCCTGCTACGAAGCCTGTAAGTTCGAGGCAATAAGAGTGGAATAAAAATATCGTTTACCGTCTTTGCCCTACACTGTAAACCATTTAACCAAAATGGTCAGATTGACGATCGATAATAAGAAGATAAAGGTTGAGGAAGGAACTACTCTACTAGAGACAGCTCAAAAGTTGAATATCGAAATTCCTACGCTCTGCCACCATCAGGCTCTCAAGCCCTATGGTGCCTGTCGGGTCTGCCTAGTAGAGGTCATTAAAGGCTCTCGGCTGGGATTGGTCGCCTCCTGCACCTATCCCGCCGAAGAGGGATTGGTGGCCAGAACAGAGACGGAAAGGGTAAAGAGAGCCAGGCGCCTGAGCATCGAACTTCTCTTGGCCCGTTGTCCCACTTCAGAGAAGGTGAGAGAAGTTGCTCTAGAGTTAGGGGTAAAAAAGGTTCGCTTTAAAGAAGAGAAAGAAGAGTGTATCCTCTGTGGTCTCTGTGTTCGGGTCTGTGAAGAGGCGATCGCTAAAAGTGCTATCAGTTTTATTAACCGGGGAGCGGATAGGGAGGTGACTACGCCCTTCAAGATAGGGTCTTTAGCCTGCATCGGTTGTGGCGCCTGTGTCTACCTCTGCCCTACGGGAGCGATTAAGATTGAGGATGTCAGAAAATGTAGAAGACTGGACTTCTGGAATACCAAGCTAGAACTAAAAAAGTGTAAGGTTTGTGGTAAGCATTTCGTTCCCTTAGTAGAATTAGATTATCTTAAGGATAGGATAAAATCATTTGAAGAAATGGAATTACCAGAAGAGGCGCTTGAGGTCTGTCCTAAGTGTAGAAAAAGAATCCTTTCTGAGAAAGCAGGAGAGTTTATATTTGGGGAAAAGTATCCTTGAGAGGCAGATTGACTTTCGACTTTTATTTAAAAGGGGAGGTTGAAAGATGGGGATTCTGATTGAGAAGGGGATGGTAGTTACTCTGGAAAAAGAGAATAGGATTATCGAAAATGGAGCGGTTTACATTGAGGGAAGTATAATCAAAGATGTGGGGAGCACTACAGAAGTGAACTCCAGGATCCAGGATCTAGGATCCAGGATCCAGAGGATCGATGCTAAGGGCAAGATAGTGATGCCGGGATTGATTAACTGCCATCACCATCTCTATTCTACCTTTGCCCGGGGGATGGCCATTCCGGGAGAGCCAGCCAAGAACTTCGTTGAGATATTAGAGAGACTCTGGTGGCCATTGGATAAGACCTTGAATAAGGAGGAGATCTACTATAGTGCCCTAATCCCTCTAATAGAGTGTGTAAAAAATGGAACCACCACCATCATTGATCATCACGAAAGCCAGACCTATCAATTGGGGAGTCTGGATGAGTTGGAGAAAGCAGCCAAAGAGATCGGCATCCGCTCCTGTCTCTGTCTTGGGATATCGGATAGATATGATAAGGGAAAGGAGGGATTGGAGGAGAGCGAACGCTTCCTTAAAAAACTCCAGGATCCAGGATCCAGGATC
>DLMW01000076.1:4933-5850 GCA_002478245.1 bacterium UBP18_UBA7526 | reverse complement strand
TTAGCCAAGAAGTATGATGTGGGGATCCATGTCCACTGTGCAGAGGATAAAGCAGATGAAGCCGATAGTACAAAAAAGTATGAAAAGAGGGTAGTGGAACGCTTTAAGGATAGAGGGGTACTGGGACCGAAGAGCATCCTGGTTCACGGTGTTCACCTCGCTGAGAAGGAGATGGATATCTTAAAGGAGACCGAGACCAACTTAGTTCATAATCCAGAGTCCAACATGAATAATGCCGTAGGCTGGGCAGATGTTTTGAAGATGCTGGAGAAAGGGATTATGGTCGGCCTGGGAACGGATGGGATGTCTTCTGATATGCTTTCCCAGATGAGGTGCGCCTATCTCATTGCCCGCAATGAAAAAAAAGACCCTCGGGTGGGGTTTCGGGAAGCCCCAAGGATGTTATTAGAGAATAATCCAAGGATTGTGGGAGAGGTAACACCTTTTGGAAGATTAGGAGAGATTTCGGCAGGTTCCTTGGCTGATGTAGTACTTATCGACTATCTCCCCCCTACACCTTTGCGCGAGAATAACCTCCTGGGCCATTTGATTTTTGGGCTAGTCGATGCTACAATAGATACTACCATCGTCAATGGCAAGATCCTGATGGAGAATAAAAGATTAGTCGGTATTGATGAGGAAGAAATAACTACTCAATCTAGGGAATTAGCCCAAAAACTCTGGCAACGCTTCTAATATAGGAAAGATGGGAACGAGGTGGAAGCTATGAGAAAGGACAGGATATTGAAATCCTTTTTAGAGCAGTTGAAGAAGCATTTTGGAAAGCGTTTACAGAAAGTCATCCTTTTTGGTTCCCAAGTAAGAAAGGATTATACTGCCGAATCCGATTATGACCTTCTGCTCATCTTCAGGGAAGTCAATAACGAAGTGGAGAACTATGTTGAAGAATTGGCCTC
>DLMW01000076.1:1944-4722 GCA_002478245.1 bacterium UBP18_UBA7526 | reverse complement strand
GATGAGATTTGAACCATTTATCATGAATGCCCGGAAAGAGGGGGTATTGTTGTGAGTAAACGGGAAGATTTAAAAAATCAGATAGACAAGATAACCCCTCTGGGGTTATCTTGGTAATGAATAAAAAGACACTTATCCTAAAGAATAGTCAAGTTCAAAGCCTTATTGATATGCCTGGTGTATTAAAGGTAGTAGAAGAAGCATTCATGCTTCATGGTAAGAATTTAGTCCAGATGCCGGCAAAGGTTTATCTACACCTTGACAAATACCATGGCGACTTTAGAGCTATGCCCGCATATATAGAAGATATGGAAGCCTGCGGCTTAAAATGGGTGAATGTGCATCCTAAAAATAGGCTCTTCGGTCTTCCGGCAGTTATGGCGATAATTATATTAAACGATCCCCGAAATGGATTTCCCTTATGTGTTATGGATGCCACCTTGATTACAAACTTGCGCACAGGTGCTGCTGGTGGGATTGCGGCAAAATATCTGGCGAGAAAGGATTCATCTGTCATCGGCTTAGTCGGATGTGGTGCTCAGGCCAGGACGCAACTCTTAGCTTTAAAGGATTTATTTAGGATAAAGTTGGTTTATGTATGGGATCTAAAAAAAGAGTATGCAAAGAAATTTTTAAAGGATACCCAACATTTTGGTCTTAATGCGGAGATAAAGGATAGGATTTCTGATGCGGTAGAGGAAGCGGATATCGTAGTTACTGCTACTCCCAGTAGAAAGCCGATAGTTAAATCTGAATGGATAAAGGACGGGGCGCATATCAATGCCATAGGTGCGGATGCAAAGGGAAAAGAGGAGTTGGAACCAGGATTACTAAAAAGGGCAAAGATAGTTGTTGATGACTGGCAACAGGCCTCTCATTCTGGAGAGATAAACGTTCCGGTATCTCAGGGAATAATCACTAAAAAAGATATCTATGCTACACTTAGTGAGATCCTGATTGGAAAGAAGAGAGGGAGGCTAAATCCAAAAGAGATAACCATCTTTGATTCCACTGGTTTGGCAATCCAAGATGTAGCGGTAGCAAATTTAGTATATAGAAGGGCTCTTAAGAGAAAAATCGGTGCGTGGATTGAGATTTTGAAGTAATAGGGATGTTTCCCGGGGTGCACATAGACTATTCATAATAATGGCAATTAATTTGGAAAAGGAGGTTGGAATGAAAGACAGAGAAAAGGTTTTAGAGAACACCATTAAGAGGTGTCGGGAGAGGGATATCATTATTCCCACATTTGCTCAGCAGAAAGACCCGGAAAAGGTTCCTGAACAGATCAAGAGTAAATTAAAAGATGTGGGGCTCTGGGATATAAACCCCTTAAACCTCTTTAGGATAAACTGGAAGAATGATATAGAGACCGGACTCTTCGGCGGAGTAAATTTTCTGGAGATCCCTAGAGAGATTACGGGGGTAAGAGCAAGGATTATCGGTCTGGTGGGAAAGTATTTCCCCACGGGTGCCCATAAAGTAGGTGCTGCCTTTGGCTGTCTCGTCCCCCGTCTGGTGACTGGAGAATTTGATCCTACTACCCAGAAAGCGGTCTGGCCCTCAACCGGGAATTACTGTCGGGGCGGAGCATTCGACTGTGCCCTCTTGGCCTGCACCCCGGTAGCCATCCTGCCGGAAGGGATGAGCAAGGAGAGGTTTGAATGGCTGGAGAGTATCGGAGCAGAAGTGATAAAGACCCCAGGAACAGAGAGTAATGTAAAGGAGATCTATGACAAGTGCTGGGAGATTCGCAAGACCAGAAAGGACTGTGTCATCTTCAATCAATTCGATGAGTTTGGAAACTCACTCTGGCACTATGAGGTAACGGGAAGTGCCCTTGAGGAAGTATACCATAAGGTGAAGGGAGAGAAATCCAGACTCTCGGCTTATGTCTCTGCCACCGGCTCTGCTGGTACCATTGCTGCTGGTGACTACTTAAGGAAAAAATTTCCCCAAATTAAGGTTGCAGCGTCTGAAGCCCTTCAATGCCCGACGCTTCTTTTGAACGGCTTCGGAGCCCATAGGATTGAGGGGATTGGGGATAAGCATGTGCCCTGGATCCATAACGTAAGAAATACCGACATGATCATTGCCATTGATGACGAGAATACCATGCGGATTCTGCGCCTCTTCAATGAGGATGCGGGTCTGAAAATTTTGGTGGGAGAGGGGGTTAAAGAAGAGGTCGCCTCCCAATTGAATCTCTTAGGAATTTCAAGTATCTGCAATCTGCTTGCTTCTATCAAACTGGCAAAGTATTATGAACTCAATGAGGATGATGTGGTATTTATTGTCTTCACCGATTCCGCTGATCTATATCAATCCCGACTCAGAGAACTTACTCTTGAGAGGGGGAAATATTTAGAGAGGGATGCTATAGGTGATCTGGAGAGATACTTAAGGGGAGTGGGGATTGACTGGCTGAAGGAACTTACCTATTATGACCGGAAGGCGATTCACAATCTAAAGTATTTCACCTGGGTGGAACAGCAGGGGAAGACATCGGAAGAACTCAATGAGCTCTGGAATCCAGAGTTCTGGGATGGGGTCTTTTCCCGGGCCGAGAAGTATGACCGACTTATTGAAGAGTTCAACGAGAAGACAGGATTGTTGAAGAAATAGCAGAAGGGAGAAAGTGAGCAGAATAGGCTTTGTGTTACAGGCTGCAGGCTGAAAAAGATTAAGGCTTTTGTAGCTTGTGACTTGAGGCTTGTGGCTGTTAAATCCATTTAAGTGAGCGATGCATGGTAACTGCAAAAGAAATCATTCAACAGG
>DLMW01000076.1:393-1712 GCA_002478245.1 bacterium UBP18_UBA7526 | reverse complement strand
GGAAAAGAGGAAAAGGTTGCCCGGCGTGTTTCTCAAGAGATGAGAAGAACAGGTTTTGATGAGGTCTTCATTGATGAATTGGGAAGCGTTGTGGGAAGGGTGGGTAAGGGCAAGGTTAAAATCCTCTACGATGCCCACATAGATACTGTTGATATTGGCGATAGAAATAAATGGTCCTTCGATCCTTTCAGGGGGAGATACGAGAAGGGGATTATCTATGGCCGGGGAGCATGCGATGATAAGTGCTGCGTGGCCTCCATGCTCTATGGAGGGAAGTTAATCAAGGAACTAGGGTTGGAAGGGGACTATACCTTATACTTCTCAGCAAGCGTAAGGGAAGAGGTTCATGAAGGGTTGGCCTTGAGCCATATCATAGAGAAGATAAGGATTAGGCCGGATTATGTCCTTATCGGAGAGCCTTCTAACCTGAATATCGGTTATGGACATAAAGGGAGAATAGAACTTAAGATTACTACTAAAGGTAGATCCTGCCATGCGGCTACCCCAGAAAAAGGAAAAAACGCTATCTATAATATGGTTCCTATAATTTCTAAGGTGGAAAGATTGAATAAAAAATTAAAGGTAAGGGAGCCTCTGGGCAAGGGTATGATTACAGTAACCAGGGTTGAGACAGGGAACACCTCTCTGAATACTGTTCCTGATGATTGCACCATCTACCTGGATAGAAGGACGACCCTGGGGGAGACGAAAGAGAAGGCAATTAAAGAGTTAAAATCTATCCTGGGCAATGCGAAGGCGAGAATAGAGGTTCTCAAGCATGAGAATGGAGATGAAAAATATTATCCAGAGTGGATATTGGATGAAGACCATCCCCTAATCTTAGCCGGGATTGAAACCTGTAAAATTCTATTTGGCAAAAAGCCCACAATAAGGACCTGGCCCTTCTGCACCAATGGTTCCTATACCATGGGGATGAAGAGGATACCCACCATGGGCTTTGGTCCTGGGGACCCAAGATATGCCCATTCTCTAGATGAAAAAATAGAAACAGATGACTTGGTGCCGGCCGCTGCTTTCTATACCCTATTTCCTTCTGTACTTTCTGCTTGACAAAGATAAGTAGATTTAATATAATCTCTATTGGGGAGGTGATGGAGACCCAAAACGCAAAATTGAAACCAAAAGACGCCAAATTTTCACGCCTTAGCGTTAAAAAGGAGGTAGGTATGAAGACCAACAAGTTTGTAGGAAGGGATTGGATCGATGCCGAGTTGGATTACTCTAAGGAGGAGTGGGAGACCTTCATTGATGTGGGATTGGAACTGAAAAGGCGCTGGGCGATGGGAGAGGACCATTCG
>DLMW01000076.1:0-216 GCA_002478245.1 bacterium UBP18_UBA7526 | reverse complement strand
CTCTTCACCATGTTCTTTAATCAGTCCCTCAGGACCCGTTCCACCTTTGCTGCCGGGATTCAGCAATTGGGGGGATTCCATGTTGACCTGGAACCGGGCAAGACCTACACCCCGGCCCGTAAAGGATTTGAGGTTCCTTACAAGACAGAACGCATCTGCGATGTGGCCCAGATGTTAGACCGGGTAGGGGAGGCGGTTGCCATCCGGATGTATGGG
>DLMW01000005.1:5406-13526 GCA_002478245.1 bacterium UBP18_UBA7526 | reverse complement strand
GAGGATTATGGGAAAGATGAAGGAATTAATAGAGAAGGAGAAGTTAATAAAATTAGAATACATTGCCATTACTGATCCAGAGACCTTAAAAGAGATAAAGAGAATAAAGAAAAAAACAAATATTTCCCTTGCGGCAAGAATTGGTAGAGCACGGCTTATTGACAATATTACATTACAGTAAAAATTTAACCACTAACACCTACGCGGCGTTAGTGGTAGATGGCAATTGGCAATTTGACAAAGAAGGAGAGTGTGATAGAATAATATAAAAAGAAAGCGGGGGATTTATGGAGAAGATACCCTTTTTTGTGAGAAGGGATAGCGACGGTTTCTTCGGTCTATTCATTGATAACTTGGTAAATCTACTAATCATTGCCATTACCTTGAGCGAGCTATTTAAGATGCCCGCTAAGATTGTCTACGGTCGGGTAATACCCGGGGCAGCCATATCCATCATCGTAGGGAATATCTTCTATACCTATATGGCGAGGAGACTAGCCAAGAAAGAGGGGAGAAGGAACGTCACCGCCCTTCCCTATGGGATATCAACCCCCATCATGTTCGCTTATCTCTTCCTGGTCATCGGACCCATATACTGGAAGACTCTTGACCCTCTCCTTGCCTGGAAGGTGGGGGTGACGGCCGCCTTCATCGGGGGCGTTATCGAGCTCCTGGGAGCCTTTGTGGGGAATGCGGTGAGGAAGTATACCCCGCGGGCAGCACTCTTAGGAACCTTGGCCGGCATCGCCATCACCTGGATCGCCATGAAGCCCACCTTAGGGATCTGGGAGAACCCCCAGGTTGGTTTCTTACCCTTAGCCATCATCTTGATTGGCTTCATCGCCAGGATCACCTTCCCCTATAGGATACCGACTGGTTTCCTAGCCATCCTTCTCGGCTCTGGTCTGGCCTGGGCCATCGGCTTCATGAAGCCAGAGGCGGTAGGGGAAGCCATTACCCAGATCGGATTCTATCCTCCTATCCCAGTCTTCGCTGCTATAAAGGAGGGGATAAAGGAGGTGGCCCCTTTCCTAGCGGTGGTCATCCCCATGGGGATCTACAACTTCTTAGAGACCATGCAGAATGTGGAGAGCGCCTCTGCTGCTGGGGATAGATACGATACCAGAACAACCATGATGATGGATGGGGTGGGGACCATGGCCGGTGCCTTATTCGGCTCCTGTTTCCCCACCACGGTCTATATCGGCCATCCAGGATGGAAGGCAGTAGGTGCGCGGACTGGCTATTCTCTCATAAATGGAACAGTCATCTTCATAATCGCCATATTCGGCCTCTTAGTCCTAGCCACAGCCGTCATTCCCAAGGAGGTTGCCTTCTGCATCCTACTCTATATTGCCCTGGTCATCGGTGCCCAGGCCTTCCAGACAACCCCCAAGCTCCATGCCCCAGCAGTAGTCATCGCCTTCATTCCCCACATCGCAAACTATGTAAGGACCAATGTTGATGGGGCGCTATTGGCAGCAGAGACTTCTGCAGATAGGGTAGGGATGGCGGCCTTAGAGGCCCAAGCAGTGAGCTATAAGGGACTGGCCTCCTTAGGCTATGGGGCCATTGTCACTGGTATGCTTTTGGGTGCCATAACTGCCTTTCTTATTGATAAGAGGTTTAGAAGTGCTGGGGTCTATGCTTTCTCCGCCGCCCTCTTAGCCTTCTTCGGTGTCATCCATGCCCCGGAACTGGCTTTTAGGGCTGCTCCTTGGCATGCTCTGGGCTATCTCCTCCTGGGTATTCTATTCTTCGTTCTCCGGCTCTTTGAGAGAACAGGCCATAAATTAGAGGTGATGAAGGAATAATGAAGAGTCTTAAGGTGGGAATTGTAGGCTGTGGCTCAATCGGAACAGAACTTGCCCAAGCAATCGATAAAGAGATTAGAGAAATCCAATTAATTGCTCTATCCGATATTGATAAGGAAAAGGCAAAGGACTTAGCCGCTTCTCTTTCGAAAAAGCCAGAAGTTTCATCTATCGCTGGATTGATTAAGGCAAGCGATCTTATCATTGAGGCCGCTGCGAAGGATGTGGTTCCCGCCTTAGCAAGAAAGGTGATAGACCAAGGTAAGGATATCATGATCATGAGCGTGGGCGGTCTATTAGGGAACGAGGATATCTTTGACTTAGCAAGGAAAAAGAATTCTAAAATATACCTCCCCTCTGGGGCCTTAGCGGGACTGGATGGTGTGAAGAGCGCCTCAATAGGAAGAATAGATTCTGTTACTCTGACAACCCGTAAGCCTCCAGAAGGATTGAAGGGGGCACCCTATATTAAGAGGAATAGAATAGACTTAGATGCCCTAACCAAAGAGAAACTCATCTTTGAAGGGAGCGCCACTGAGGCCGTGGAGGGATTTCCTCAGAATATCAATGTCTCTGCTACTTTGAGCCTGGCAGGAATAGGAAAAGAGAAGACAAGAGTGAAGATTATTGCCGATCCAAGTTTAAAAAGAAATATCCATGAGATTGAGGTAGAGGGGGAGTTTGGAAGACTATTCTCAAGAACTGAGAACCTCCCTTCCCCTAAGAACCCCAGGACGAGTTATCTCGCTTGCCTGTCCGCCATCGCTACCTTAAAGGGAATAGTAAGTAGCATAAAAATAGGAACCTAGTAAAGTAGGAAAGTAAAAGATTAGCCGCCCAAAGGCGGTGTTTTTTATCTGCGCTAAAAAGAAATTCGCGTTTTAAAAAATGTCTTGACATGGGCAAGAATTGTGATATAATAAAATTCAAATAGTAAAATTTTACTAAATAAGAGGTGAAAAATGACTCAGGAGCTCGTTCTTCTGGGACTATTGGCGGAAGGGCCGAAGCACGGCTATGAGATCAAGAGATTGATTACTAAGGTTCTGGGAATCTTCACCAGCATAGAGACCAAGTCCGTCTATTACCCTTTGAGGCAGCTGGAGAAAGAGGGGTTTGTGGCCAAGAGGGTCTCTCGTGCAGGCAGAAGGCCAGAGAAGTATGTCTATTATATAACAAAGAGGGGGAGTAAGAGATTTCAGGAACTTTTGTGCAAGAGCTTCCTCACCATCCAGAGACCATTTTTAAATATCGATCTCTCCCTCTATTTTCTCCCCTCTATTAAGCCTAAAATAGCCCTACAGAGGTTACGCAATCGGCTGCGTGGTTTGGGAAGGGTGAAGGTGTGGCTTGAGAATATGGCTAGATCCTTAAAGGAGAGGAATGCCCCCCATCATCTCAAGACCATCATCCAGCATAATCTGGAACTGGCCAAGACCGAGATTAAGTTCACCTCTCGACTCATTAAGAGCTTAGCCAAGAAAGCGGCGGTATGAACCATACCACAAAGTCCGAAGCAATAATGATTAATAACCAAACACCAAGAAACAAGATACAAACAATAACCAATCACCAAGTAAAAAGTAAGAAAGCAACTAAGGGTGAGGAGGGAGGCAAAGCATGCCTTTGCCTTTCCGCCAGAGGGGTGATAACCCCTATGGAAGTAGCCCCGAAGGGGTTATCTTGAACTACGGGGTCGGATTCGGAGATTTTCGGGATTTGGTCATTGTCTCTTTTATCTCGATTATTAACTTTTGATATCCGCGCCAATCCGTTTTTTAATCCGGGAAAGAAAGGAGGTGAGAAAGAATGAGCAAGACACTACTAGTTTTTTGTTTAGTAAGCATTATGGTTTTAGGAACTGCTGGTTTATCCTTTGCCAAACATACGCGATACGGCCCGCCGGTGATCGCAGATGATGCGGGCACCGAACCCAAGAGAACTCTGGAATGGGGAACGAGTGTTCATCAGACCTGGGACTCTGGCTTCTACACCACCACCATCGTGACAGCCCTAACCTATGGTATTACTGACCGTCTGGAAGCCTATATTGCTCCCACTGTACTCGGCGCTGCCTATGGAGAGGACCTCCATAAGTCGCCAGCTGACCCTCGCTATGCTAGGCTCATCGCTGCTTATGGAAACCACGGCGCGGTCAATCAGGAATTCCCTGAGCTCTGGGTAGGAGCCAAGTACCAGTTCATAGAAGAGGTGAAGGGTAAGGCAACACCTGCCATGGCCGTGAAGGGTGGAGTGAAGATCCCGTGTAAGACTGATAGTAAGTACTTTACTACCGGAGAGGTTGATGGCAAACTTACCTACTGTGTCACGAAGAGTCTGGGCAAGACCCAGCTCGATGGGAACGTGGCCTTCCGATACTACCATGAGCCAGATGAACCAAGGCAAAAGTTCACCAATGAGTGGAGCTGGGATGTCTCCTTCATGTATCCCATAGCGCCCCGGACCCTGGTCAATGCCTCGCTCACCGGGAAGAACGAATTTAGAAAGGTTCACATGACCAGGGACGACTATATTACTGATGCTTATCTGGGGGTGAAGTATTCTGCCACCAAGAACTTCAAGATTAAAACCGCTATTGGCAAGCGCCTGACTGCAGCCGATCCAGATATCCTGGGTTACTTAGGGCTCGTCTACTACTTCCAACTGTAGGTTGAAGAAGTCCCCTACCACAGAACTTCCCTGGTAGGGGGCGGCAATCATTCATTCTTTTTAACGTGAAGAAGAGAAGAAGAGAAAATCTGGTAAAAGGGATAATAAAGCTATCCCTCATTAAATCTCTTATTCTAATCTTGAATATCCTTCCTCAGAGATTACTCTACCCTTTAGCAAGGGTACTCACCATTATCTATTGGCTGGTATTGAGACCATTCAGGAATACCGCTCTGTTCAATCTCAATCGGGTCTTTGGGAAGGGAAAAACCCAGAAAGAGATCAAAAGGCTGGCCAAGGAGAACGCCTTCCATCTGGTGAAGAATGTCTGTGAACTCTTTCGTGGTCAAAACCTCTCTAAAGAACAGATCGATAGGTTCTTTGAGATAGAAGGGAAAGAGAATTTAGACCGAGTATTGGCAAAGGGTAAGGGAGTAATCGGCCTCTCCGCTCACATCGGAAACTTTATGATGATCTCGGTCAAGATGAACCGGGAAGGCTATTCCTTTGGCTATATCGCCCGTGATATCTTAGGAGACAGGGTAGCAAAATTATTAGCTGATATGAGGAGAAGGATGGGCGCCCATACCATCCCCGCCTTTCCTCCCCATGCCTGTACTCATAGATGCATCGATTGGCTGAGGAGAAATAATATCCTATTCCTCCAGTTTGATCGGATCCCGATTAAAGGAGGAGTGGTGGTTGACTTCTTCGGCCATCCGGCAGCCACCATGCCCGGACCCATTACCTTAGCCAGAAGAACTAAAGCAGCCATCATTCCCATCTTCATCGTCCGCCAAAGAGACAATACCCATAAGATAGTCATTGAGCCTGAGGCAGAACTGGAGAAGACTTTAGATAAAGAGAAGGACCTTCAAGTAAATGCCCAGAAGTTGACTAGAGTAATAGAGAGTGCTATCCTAAGGTATCCAGAGGATTACTTCTGGCTCCTTAGAAGATGGGTGGATCAAGGGAGTGAAGGATGATTAAGCACTGCAATGGAAGAAGATTGGTAAAGGCCTTATCCGCCTCCAACGATTGGCTTTCCTCCAAGATGGAGGTGGTCAATAATCTAAACGTCTTTCCCGTTCCCGATGGGGATACAGGATTCAATATGTCTCTGACTCTTAAGGCAGCGGTTGAGGCGACAAAAGAGTCAAAGGATCAAGACCTCTCTTCTATTGCTAAGGAAGCGGGGACAAGCAGTACCATGGCCTCCCGGGGATGCTCGGGAGTAATCCTTTCTCAGTTCCTGGTAGGTTTAGCCAAAGGCCTTGAAGGGAGGAAGAGGGTAGAGGCTAAAGAATTGGCCCAGGCATTATTTACGGGAGCAGAAGCAGCCTATGGTGGGGTAAGAGAGCCGGTGGAAGGAACCATGCTCACGGTGGCAAAGGAGTCAGCAAAGAAAGCCCTTGAGATGGCGAGAGAAGAAAGCGATATCGCCAAAATATTGAGAGAGGCTTATGAAGAAGCGCGAGAGGTATTAGAAAAGACCCCAGAGATGCTCCCCATCTTAAAGGATGCGGGGGTGGTCGATGCTGGAGGAGCAGGCTTTGTCTATATCTTAGAAGGGGTACTCCGACTCATAGAGGGTAAACCTTTAGAAGAGGTTTCCCGGGTAGAGGTCACGGTAGCCAAGATGGTCAATACCTGGAGAAGTATCCTGGTTGGCATTCGGGGAGGAGAACTAAAGGATGTCAGAGAGGTTGAGACCATTGCCAGTAAGGCCGTTCAGGCGGCGAAGGAGAGACTCACCCGTCTTCCCCTACAGAGACTGAAAGAGGCCACGGGCATCAGTAGAATAGTAGGAACCTGGGAGAAGATTCTGGGAATCATTCAGAGAAGAGGTCTCTTGGATATTAAAGCAGTGAGAAGCACTGCCCAGAGAGCGGTCGCTACCTGGGAGCGGAAGCTAGAATATAAGTACTGCACAGAGTTCTTAATCAAGGGAAAGGATCTGGTCCTGAAAGAGATTGAGAATGAGTTGGCAAAGCATGGGGATTGTGCCATAGTGGTTGGTAGTTCGGAATTGGCCAAGTGTCACGTCCATACCAACGAGCCAGATAAGGTGAAGGAGTATGCTAATACCTTAGGAGAGGTGGATAAGGTAAAGATAGACGACATGGATGAGCAGCACCAGACCCTCTTAATGGAGAAGGAGATAGGAGAAGCAGCAAAGGTCAAGGAGCTTGGGATCATTGCTGTATCTACGGGGGAAGGGTTAAGCAAGATTCTGAAGAGTATGGGTGCGGATGAGATATTGGGAGGGCCGAAGAGATTGAAGCCCTCAGTAGAGGATATAAGTAAAGCCATAGAAGCCATGGAAGCAAAGGATATTCTCCTCTTACCTAATGACGGGGATATCATTCCTGCAGCAGAGAAGGCGGCTGAATTGAGCAAGAAGAGGGTGGAGGTCCTCCCTTCCCAGAGTATACCTCAGGGGCTGGCGGCTCTGATGAATTATAATCCAGAGGCAAGTATAGAGGAGAATAAAGAATTTATGAGTCAGGCATTGGGCAGAATAAAGACCGCTCAGGTGGCCAAGGCAGCCCGGATTGCTAAGTATAAGGAACTTAAGATTAGAAGGGGAGAGGTCATCGGTCTCTATCATAAGGAGATAAAGGCAAAGGGAAGGAAGCCGCAGAGAGTGGCTCTGGATTTGATAAGAGAGATGGTAAAAGAAGATGATAGCATCATTACCCTTTACTATGGTAAAGGGGTAAGGAAAAAAAGAACAAATCAACTATTAAATCAAATCAAAGAGAAGTATCCCGATCTCGATGCCCAGCTCTATTTCGGAGGCCAACCGCATTATTACTACATTATCTCTGTAGAATAAGGGTTTACGGTAGCGACACCACCTTATAGGAGGTCTGAATGGCCAAGTTCATGAGAGAGGTTCCGGAGAACTTTAAGGTGATAAAGGAGAAGGACCCGGAGTTCTTTAAGTTAGTAATGAAGGATATGGATAAGGTCTTTGAGAAAGGCGCCCTGGATAGTAAGCATAAGATTCTGATTGCCTTAGCCATAAATGCAGTAAGGGGCCAATCAGGAGCGGTATCTCATTTATCGAGGATGGCCAAGGATTCTGGAGCCACAAAGGAGGAGTTAGCAGAGACCATAAGGGTTGCCTACTTTGAAGGAGGGATGCTTGGTCTGGCTACCGGCGCCTACGCCTTTGTGGGATAGGAAGGAGGTAATCAAAAATTAGTGTCTAATTTTTGAGTTGACAGTAACCAGTGAACAGCAACCAGTTTTTTTCTGTAAACTGTACACTGTAAACTGTTAACTAATATCTACCTGAAAGGAGGTTTAAAATGGCAAAAGTAGCGATTGTTACTGGTTGTAATCAGGGGTTGCCTGAAAATCTATGGAAGGAGTATGAGATAAACGTGCTCCACTTCCCAGTAACCTTAGAGGGGAAGGAGTATCGGGTTAGGGAGACCATCAGTTCCGAGGATTTCTTGGCAAAGGTGAAGGCATCTAAGGACTTTCCCAAGACCTCTTCCCTGAATGTTGAGAGATGGGCAGAGGCTTACCAGAGATTAACGAATGAAGGAAAGTCCATTGTAAATATCACCATGGCCGGAGGGATATTCTCCCAGCCTACCTTAGATGCAGCAAAGGAGGCAATAA
>DLMW01000005.1:4417-5376 GCA_002478245.1 bacterium UBP18_UBA7526 | reverse complement strand
AAGTCCAAGGATGAGGTGGCGAAGATTGCTCAGGAGGTTGCTTCACGAAGCACCCTCTTTCTCGCCCTCCCCAACTTAGAATATCTTCACAGGGGCGGAAGAATAGGGAGAGCAAAGTTTTTGCTTGGCTCCTTGATGAAAGTCATCCCCTTGGTCATCATGAGGTACGGGACACAGGCCATAGAACCCTTAGGAAAGGGAAGGAATATCCAACAGGTAAATCAGAAGATAATCGAGACCATAAAGGCTGATATGGAGAAGTCTGGTGCCAAGAAGATTAAGGCCCTTATTGCTGACTCTGGCGATAACCCAGAGGCAACCAAATCACTTAAAGAGGCATTGGAGAAGAACATAGACTGTGAAGAGATCATCATGGGAAAGATGGGCTGCGAGATCGCCCACCTGGGCCCAGGTGGCTGGGGGATTGGATACTACCTAGTCAAATAAAGCTATAAGCATTAACCTATATCTATCTGAAAGGAGATCGTAGTGTTTATCACCAAAGTCATTCTGATGGTGGTGGGGAGTTATCTATTGGGCTCTCTACTCTGGGCCTATATTATCGCCAGGATGGTGAGGGGAATCGACATTCGGGATTATGGGAATCCAGGGGGAGGGACGATATACCGCACCATGGGAAAGAAATGGGCTTTTCTGGTCGGTTTTTTAGACGTGGGTAAGACAGTCATCCCTGTTTTGATTGCTTATAAGATACTGTTTCCGCCTCTTCAGTATGCTTGGTGGCCGGTAGTCTTTGTGGCAGTAGCCGCAGTAGCAGGCCATAACTGGCCCATCTTCTTTGGATTCAGTGGTGGGGGAGGGTTGGCCTGTAGTATGGGGATACTTGCCTGCCTCATGCCCAAGGCATTGGGGGTTGTTCTACCTTTTGGCATCCTGGCTGGCTTCATTATGTGGAGGCTACCCATCTTCAAGAAGGCCAAGTCCACTGCCCCAGGGGG
>DLMW01000005.1:0-4196 GCA_002478245.1 bacterium UBP18_UBA7526 | reverse complement strand
GATTAGAGCCTCTCTTCGTTTTAAGCCTTTTATTGCTTTTCCTGGCTGCCATAAGGCAGGTCCCCAACGTCTCCAGAAGACTCATCCCCATCATTAAAGAGTCGTTAAAAGAGAAGAGATGATTATTAAAACCATTCTTATGATAATTGCTGCCTACTTATTAGGCTCTATATGCTGGGCCTATATCTTAGGGAAAGCGGTAAAGAAGATTGACATTAGAAAGTATGATAATCCAGGAGTGGCTGGTGCCTGGAGGCAGTTGGGTCCCAAATGGGCAGCATTGGTTGCTCTCTTAGATATTGGCAAGGCCGCCCTTCCGGTATATATAGCAAAGTTACTCTTCCTCCCCAAAGACCATTATATCCCGGTAATCCTAGTCGTCTTAGCAGTCACTCTAGGCCATAACTGGCCGATATTCCTTCAGTTCAAGGGGGGGATGGGCCTGGGAACAACCATCGGTTCCCTGAGCGTTCTTCTGCTCAAGGAAACAGGGATTGCTTTTACTATCGCCTTAGTAGTTGGTTTAGGTTTATGGCTTATCATAAAGAAAAAGAAGTCCACGGTGGCCTATGGAGCCTTGGCCGGCTATATCCTGATGCCTATCCTAACCTGGATGAGATTCAGAGAATCCCATCCATTATTCATCCTCACTCTTCTCCTCTTCGCAGTAGTCATCATGAGACAGATCCCTCCCATAAAGAGACTCACAGAGAGAAGATAGACGTTTCTTACTCCATCGCTAACTAAGAATTTTTTATTCTGCCACATTTCTTGTCCGCTTGGGCAATAGATTGTGGCATAATTTTTGCAATATTTAGATTGGTGTGCTATCATATTTTTAAGGAGCAGAAAAGGTGATTATTAGGCTACTCCTTCTTCTATTACTTATCCTGATTCTCATCCCCTTTATCGTCTCTCAGAGAACGCGAATCGGGGTAGAATTGCCTCCCGAGGTTCTTACCCCTGAGATCTCTATTCCAGAAGTCTCCGTAGATGAGGTTATCCCAAAACCCGAGATCACTGTCCTGGGGAAGATGGAGGCCGATAAAAAAGAAATTATCCCCCAACCCAAAGTTAAGGAGGAACTCTCCATCCGGGAAATCCTCAAGGAAATGGAGGAGGCCTATGAGGAGGTGGAGGATTATCAGTGCATCTGCATCGCCCAGCAGCTCTCAAGGTTTGGGAGAAAGATGCATGAGCCTAAGGTCTTAAGACTCTCTTTCAAAAGACCGGATATGATGCATGCTATTGGTTTACAGGGTGTAGAAGAAGGGGCAGAGGCCGTCTTTAGAGACGGAAAAGTAAAGGGAACCCATCGCCGGTACTTTCCCTTCGTGGTCTTCACCTTTGATGCCGATTCTGCCACCGCCCGCTCACCGAGGCATGGCTTAAGACTCGATAAGTCCCACCCGGGCGGCCTCATTGAAAGGGCAAACCATTATCATAGAGAGGGAAGGATAGAAGTTGTAGGAATAGAGAAGATAGAGGGAAGGGATGCCTATTGCCTAGCGATGATCCCCAAGAAGAGAGAGGGAGAACATCCCATTACCAAGGAACTCCTCTGGGTAGATAAAGAGAAGTTTCTCCCCATCCAGCATGCCATATATGAGGAAGGGGATAGGTTTGCCGAATCAAGAACCTTCAAGGACTTAAAGATAAACCTTGGCTTAAGCGATGAATTATTTGAACCACCCAAGGCGAGATGGTGGGGGAAGAAGGAGAGAGCGGGATGAAACTCTTTGAGATTATTTCCTTAGCCCTGATAGGTTATCTCTTGGGCTCTATATCCTTTGCCTATCTCGTTGGTAAGAAATTAAGGGGGATCGATATCAAGGATTATGGGAACCCGGGAGCAGCGACAGTATACAGAGAGGTCAGCCGTCCAGCAGGTGCCTTAGTATTTATCTTAGATGTGGCAAAGGCCGTCATTCCCATTCTAATCGGCATGAGGATATTTTACCCTGAGTGGAGGATATTTCACCTTGCAGGGGAGCGTCCTAACTGCTGGTCAGTAGTCTTGATTGCTTCCTTAACCGTAGTTGGTCATAACTGGCCCATCTACTACCGATTTCGAGGAGGAGCAGGATTATCTTGTAGTATTGGGGTCTTACTCTGCCTCTTACCCCGGGAGTTATTCATCATCCTTCCCCTAGGTGCCCTAGCGGCCGGGATATTCTGGAAGATATTCGCCTCTGCCAAGTTCAAATCTACGGTGCCTGGAGGGGCGATGGTGGGCATGACCATCCTCCCCTTTCTCACCAAGTTTACCTTCCATGAGCCTCCCGCCCTATTTGCTCTCACCTTTATCCTTCCGGCCTTAGCAGCGATAAGGAAGCTTTCCCTCTTTAAAGTAAAGGTCCTGCCTCTTTTCATCAGACAAAAGGGATGAAATTATTTGGTATTATCTTGGGTTTTATCGGTCTTCATCTCCTCTGGGGAAGGAAGGCCTCTGTCCCCTATGCTGCAGGTCTCAACCTTAACGGGTATCTCATCTTTATTTCGGTTTATCTTATGGACCTCTTAGTCCTCCTTATCCTCTTTTGGGCTTATGAGAAGACCTTTAGCCTAAAACTCCTTGCTTGGATAAAGGAGAAGGTATTATCCTTTCAGGGAAGGATCTCGAGATCGAAAATGGTGGGTTGGGCAAGGCCCATGGGAAAGGCGAGCCTCTTTCTCATGCCCGCCATCCCTACCGCTGGTCGACCATTCAATATCCTATTCCTAACCCTCATCTTTAAATTAAGGTATAAGGAGAGCTTCTTTCTCTTTGCTCTGGGGAACCTAATCGGTACCATTATCTGGGTAGCGATGATAGAGGGGATCATCACCTGGGCCAAGATCTTAGCTCTCCTCCGCCATTAAGCGAAGTAAAAAGTAACAAATAACAACTAAGAAGTAAAAGAGGAGCGAGGAGTAAGTATAAGAAAGAGAAGATTATGCTTGAGGTATCGGAATTTCAATAAATTCCGATACCTCGATATACTCTAAAGGATGATCCTTATGCTTAAGAAGATAATCTCCCCAGTGTTCCTGGAAGATCTGTCTTATGGAGATATGAGGGGAAAGTACTCTTTCCATGATGACAGTATTATAGCTGGGGAATGGGTTTCAGGGGAGAATCCCCTGATTACCTTGCTTGAGGAAGAGAGATGAGATTAAGAATGGGTTTGGTTACTATTTTTGGGATTGCCCTAGGATACCTGGAGGCCATCGTTGTTATTTATCTGCGCCGCATCCTTCCCCCTCTTCCCTGGGAGGTAGAAACACTAGCTGAGTTCAGTAATCTTTTAAGGTCCCATGGGGTATTATTCTTGGAGCAGATGCGAGAGGTCTCAACCATCGTTATTCTCTTAGCCATTGCTTTTTTAGTAGGGAGGAAGAGATTGGCTATCTTTCTCTGGGCCTTTGCCATCTGGGATATCTCCTACTATATTTGGCTCAAAGTTCTCATCGGTTGGCCACCGAGTCTGGCAACCATTGACTGTCTCTTTCTTATTCCTGGCCCCTGGCTTGCCCCGGTCTATGTCCCCCTTTTAATCTCATTGGTCATGATGGGTGTGGCCATCTTTCTTTTGCGTAAAGCAGGCGAATGATTACGATAATCTCCATAAAAAAGCAGGGGAGTAAATAAAGGAAGAAAGTGGAATGGTTAAGAGAAGTTTCCTTTTCTTTCCTGAGCCTTTTTATTCTTTTCGGTTCGCCAGTTTGGGCTGAAGAGGAGAGAGACTTTGCTTGGATAGGTGAAGTGAGGGGAGCGGCTCTCTTTCTTTCATCTGGCATCACGAGTGTCACCACGATGTAGATAGGTTCGATGGGACAACGGAGAAGTATAGTATCGCTGGGATAAGATTAGAATCGAAGGAAAAGGATATCTTCAAGAATGAGAATAACTTTGAATGGCTCTGGCATTTCCATGAACTATTTTCGGTAGGCAAGTATGTCCTGAGAACGGATAATAACTATGACTGGGACGCAATTGGCGAAGTAGGGGTTAATGTTCTAAGGTATAAGAGGATGGTTCCCTATCTTAAGGCCAATACCCATCTCGTTACCCAGACCGCCTTTCAGGGATCTTGAGTCTCTTCTGCCAGATATGGCACAAGCATGATATCGATAGATGCGATAGAAAGACGGATGACTTTGGCTTAGCAGGCATAAGATACCAGTGGTAATTAAAATTCGAATCCCAATCCCAT
>DLMW01000087.1:5061-8818 GCA_002478245.1 bacterium UBP18_UBA7526 | reverse complement strand
AGAAAAAAGAGAAAAAAAAAAAAAAGAAAAAAAAAGAAGAAGGAGGGAAAGCCAACATAAATACCGCTAGCCAGGCCCAGCTAGAGGCTCTCCCTGGTATTGGGCCCAAGAGAGCAGAGGCCATCATCGCCGCTCGCCCCTATTCCAGCCCAGAGGAGATTACCAAGATCCAGGGGATCGGACCCAAGATCTATGAGGCATTGAAGGATAAGATTACTGTGAAATGAGAAGACGCGCATGAGCGCGAATGGTAAACACGCCTGTCCTAACGGACTTTATGGGGAATCAACGCGCATAAAATATCCACTAATTACTATTACCATAATCTATATCTTAGGAATCATCCTGGGCCATCTCCTAGATCTTTCCTACACCCTTCTCCTTTCCACTCTTTCCCTCCTCCTAATCCTTTTCTTCTTTTCTTTCTGGAAGAAGAAGTCAACCGTCTCTACCTTCCTCTTAGGTACCCTGCTTCTTCTCACCAGCCTTCTCTATCATGATCTTACTCTCGAGCGCATCACCAAGGGGGAGATAGCGCCCTTTCTCCATAAAGGTTGGGTGGAGATAAAGGGCAGGATCGACCGTCTACCTGAGGTTAAGGAAGATAGAGTCTATCTAATCATTAAGACCGAGAAGATATTATTTAAGGAGAAGGAGTTTCCAGTCAAAAGCAGAATCCGGGCATCCCTCCCAAAGAGTGAGACCTCCTTCAACTATGGAGATAGGGTCAGGATCAGGGGAGAATTGGTCTCCCCTCCTGGTGCCAGGAATCCTGGAGGCGAGAGCTTTCGGGATTACTTAACAACCCAGAGGATATCCGCTTTAGTAAATCTAGTTGTCAATGAGCAGATAGAAAGGATTGGAGAAGCAAGGATCAATCCCTTCTTTAGGGTTATTTTCTATCTCCGGAAGCGTCTCCTTGAGACCATTGACCATACCCTCCCTTCTCTTCAGGGCTCGGTATTAAAGGGCATCCTCTTAGGAAGAAGGGAGGAACTTCCCTCTTCCCTTGCTCAGGCATTCATCACTACTGGGGTGGCCCACGTCTTAGCGGTCTCTGGCCTCCATGTGGGCCTGATCGTGGCCTTCTTCCATTATGGTCTCTTTCGTCTCCTTCGCCTACCCAATAAGGGGAGCACCCTTCTTACTCTTTTCATCATTATTCTCTATTGTTTCATGACCGGTTGTCGACCTCCTGTGGTGCGGGCTACGATCATGTTCGGTCTCCTTCTACTCGCCCCCGGCCTGGGACGAAAGAGGGAAATCTATACTACCTTAGCCCTTGCCGCTCTAATCATCCTCTTGATCAATCCCCTTACCCTCTTTAATGTTGGATTCCAACTCTCCTTTATAGCCGTTCTCGCCATTCTCTATCTCTACCCCAGGTTCTGGCCCAGATTAAGGTTCCTCTCCTCCTATCTGGCACGATTGGTGAGCGTCTCTTTGGCTGCCTGGATTGGGGTAGCCCCCTTAATCGCCTACCATTTCAACTACTTTACCCCAGTAGCCATCTTAGCCAATCTCTTCATTGTACCCTTAGTTACTATCGCTGTCGCCTTGGGCTTTTTGTCAACCATCTTCTCCTTCTCCCTTCCCTTGGCTCTGGCTCTCTCTTCCACTAACTGGCTCTTTCTCACTATCCTGATAAAGGTCATCGATCTCTTCAGTCATTTTCCTGGAGCAGGGATAAGGGTTATTACCCCCTCCCTCCCCTTTATTGGGTTCTATTACTTAGGCATTGTAGGACTAGTAAACCTTAAGCGCTCTCCTCTGGTAAGAAAAGCAGTCCCCATCGGGGCCTTATGCCTCATAGCCGTCCTCATCTGGGGCAATGTCTTTGCTTCTCGAGATAAGTTGCTCAAGGTTACTTTCTTAGATATTGGGCAGGGGGATGCGGCCTTCATCCAATTCCCAGATAAGAGAAATATGCTCATCGATGGCGGAGATGGCAGGCTTGCCATCCTTCCTTCTTATCTCTGGGATAAGAGAATAAGGAGGATCGATTACTTAGTGTTAACCCATCCCCATCCCGATCATGTGGGAGGACTTTTGGATGTCCTCCCCTATTTTAAGATAGGAGAGGTCTGGGACAGCGGCCAGGAATCCACTTCCCCAGAATATGAGGAATTCTTAAGGATTATTGCCCATAACAGAATCCCCTATAAAATAGTCAGGAAGGGAGAGAGGCTATCCCTAGCGCCTGGGGTGGGGATCAACATCCTTCATCCTCAAGAGAAATTCCTAAAAGGTAGTGGTTCAGAAGCAAATAGTAACTCTATAGCAATAAGACTCCTCTATAAAAGGGTAGGTTTTCTCTTTACTGGCGATATCGAGAAAGAGGCAGAGGGATTACTGGTTAATAAGTATGGCGCAAGGCTCAAGAGCACTATCCTCAAGATCCCCCATCATGGATCCAAAACCTCAAGCACCTTAAAATTTTTAGAGAAAGTTTCTCCAGAGTGTGCTATAATGAGCGTCGGGGCAAATAATCTATTCGGACATCCCCACAAAGAAGTGATAGAGAGATATCGGGGTTTAGGGATTAAGTTATATCGAACTGACGAAGTTGGGGCGGTAATAGTTACTACTGATGGAAAAAGCTATAATGTTCAAACCATGAAGGAAAGCGGGAAAGATTTATAGGGAGGTTGAGATGAGTATTTTGACCAGAGGGGAGATCCTGAAGGAGATTAAGAGGGGGAGGATAAAGATCGAGCCTTTCGATGAGTCGAAAGTGGGACCAGGCTCTGTGGATCTGCATCTAGGGAATGAGTTCCGGGTCTTCAAGAAGGTGCACAACGTGGTTCATGTTTCAGAGAGGGCTTCCCACGAGCAGGTGACTGAGGTAATCAAGGTGAAGAGACACTTCGTTCTTATGCCCGGGGAGACGATACTGGGGATAACCAAAGAGAAGATTACCCTACCCAGTGATATCTGCGGCTGGCTTGAGGGAAGAAGTAGATTCGCCCGATTCGGCCTCCTGGTCCACATCTCAGCCAGTTTCATGCATCCCGGAATTAGCAATCACCAGGTCTTAGAGATCTCAAACTTCTCCCCTATGCCCCTCGCCATCTACCCCGGAACGCCCATCTGTCAGTTCGTCTTCCAGCGGACGATTGGGAAGGCAAAGTATCACGGGAAGTATAGGGCCCAGAATGAGACAAACTTTTAGGGCCTCTTCTTTCGATTCCTACCTTCCCCCTAGATTTGTGGGAAAAGTCCAAAGCGTCTTCTCTAGGGCCTTCAATATTAGAACAGAAGAGAATGAACTCATCTCTATTGTAGCAAGAGAGAAACGGAATGGTCCCAATCGCATTCTCCTTAAACTTTCCGAAGATGAAGACTTCATTTCTTTTGGGATAAAGAGAGGGACAAAGACCGTAGGAAATACTCAAAGGATAAGTATTGATAACGGAAACTTCCTCGTCTCTTTAGGGAAGGCCAAGAAATGGTTGTCGAAAATTGAGATAAGAGAGGTAAGATTAGGCCCTCAGGTAAAAAATAACCTCACCCGCCTTCAAAAGGATTTTTCAATAGAAAAAGAGAGAAATAAGAAAACCTCCCCGATAACTCGGGGAGAACCTTGTTTTCGCACTCCCTTCGAAAGTAGCATCTCTGGGGAATTAAGGGTTCGGACTCAGGGATTGATTAAGTCGGTTGAAGAGAGAAATCTTCCCCAGGTCTCAAGAAACATCAAAAAGCTCATTGGTTTTGGAGAAGGACTTACCCCTTCTGGCGACGATTTCTTAGTAGGAGT
>DLMW01000087.1:1450-5009 GCA_002478245.1 bacterium UBP18_UBA7526 | reverse complement strand
CCTTGCCTCTTTACATTTCCTTAAAGATTCAGGACTCTGGCCCCTCTTAAAAAAGATAAAAAGAATCATCAGCTTGGAGAAAGGGAAGACTACTTTTTTGAGTGGGAAGTTCCTGGAGTACGCCTCTGAGGGTAGATTTCCCGAGATAATCCGGGATCTAATAAGGACAATTCTCTCTGGAGACAGAGAAGAGGTAGAGAAAGCGACCAGAAAATGTTTGGTTTTTGGAGCCACTTCCGGAAGAGAGACTATCTTGGGGGTGTCAGGCGGTCTCTCTTTGGGAGTAAAACTTGAAGAGGGACTACTATAGTATCTTAGAAATTAGAAGAGATAAAGAAGGCCTATCGGAGGCTTTCCCTCTTATACCATCCGATAGGAATCCCAAAGATAAGAAAGAGGCTTGCGAGAGGCCTATGAGATATTGTAGATAATATCAGACCCTCTCAATACCATGAAAGATTCCCTGAGGTATTCTCAGATAGGAAGAAGATGGAGGTCTATTCTTTTCTTTAGGACTTATGATAAGGGATATAGGAGAGGCTACGATCTTTACCATTCATTAACTCTATCTCCCCAGGAATGGAAAGAAGGGAATGAAGGGTAGGGTCTGGGAAGGAAGTCTTAAGGAGATTTAGTTATCCAGATCACGGGGGAAGTAGGAAAATAACCTTTATTTTCCAACAACTGGTTTCGGTTTTCTAATAACCGGTCTCTACCAACTGTCCATCGATCACTGAGGTTGAAAATGATTCTAAAGAATATTGTGAAGAAGAATACCTACCAGGATTCTGTCTTCTTGATGTCCATTGCTCATAGAGTAAAATCCTTGAAAGGAATAGAAGAGGTCTCTTGTTTAATGGGAACCCCAGAGAATAAGAGACTCCTGGCTGAGGTGAATCTTTTGACTGGGGAAGGGAGGAAAGCAGAGGCCAATGACCTCTTAATCGCTATCTCTGCTAAGGAGAGAAAGAATATTGAAGAAGCCCTAAGAGAGGTTGAAGAATTACTCGTAGAAAAAGAGATTAAGAGGGGAGAGGAAGAAATCTCTTTACCCAAAGCCTTTAGTTCTGCCCTTGATCAATTGCCCGATGCCCATCTGGTTCATATCTCTATCCCCGGAAGGTATGTGAGACGGGAGGCAGAGAAGGCCTTGGAGAAAGGTCTGAACCTCTTCATCTTTAGCGATAATGTTTCCCTAAAAGATGAACGGGAGCTAAAGAGGATGGCTAGGAAGAAAGACCTATTGGTAATGGGTCCGGACTGTGGAACAGCGATCATCAATGGTATTGCCTTAGGCTTTGCCAATGTGATCAGAAGAGGGAATATCGGGATTGTTGCCGCAGCAGGGACAGGACTGCAGGAAGTCTCTTGTCTAATTCATAAGGCAGGATTGGGAATTTCTCAGGGGATAGGAACGGGAGGAAGGGACCTGTCAAAAGAGATCGGTGGGATTACCATGCTAGAGGGAATGAAAGCCTTAGAAGATGATCCGGATACTAAGATAATTGTTCTAATCTCCAAGCCTCCAGCAAAGGAAGTGGCAGATAGAATAATAAAAGAGGTAGAGAAAGGCAAGAAGCCCTTTGTTATAAATTTCTTAGGAAGCAAAGAGGGCGAAGAGACAAAAAGGATATATTTTGCTCCTACCTTAGAGGAGGCAGCGGATAAAGCAATAACTCTGAGTAAGGAGGAAGGGCATAAACCCGAAGTATCCAAAGAAAGGATAATCTCTTTAGCGAAGAAAGAGTCTTCGAAACTAAAGGATAGACAAAGGTATATTCGGGGAATATTCTCTGGAGGAACACTGTGTGATGAGGCCATGCTCATCTTGAAGGATTTGATTGGCGACATCTATTCCAATATTCCCTTAAAGCCTTCCCTAAAGTTAAAGGATAGTAGGATCAGCCGAAAGAACTCTTTAGTCGATCTGGGTGAGGATGAGTTCACCAGAGGAAGGCCCCATCCCATGATTGATTTTACTCTAAGGAATGAAAGGATTATTCAGGAGGCAGAAGACCCCCAGACAGCGGTAATCCTTCTCGATATTGTCCTGGGTTATGGTGCCCATCCCGATCCAGCGCCTGCCTTAGCTCCGGCAATAAAAGAGGCCAAGAGAAGGAATATCTCAGTAGTCGCCTCCCTCTGTGGCACAGAGGGAGATCCCCAGAACTATAAGAGACAGAAGAGAGAATTAGAGAAGATGGGAGTAATCATTATGCCCTCCAATGCCCAGGCAGCAAGGTTTGCCGCCTTAGTGGCAACGCGGAGCATGGTGAAGGGTAGAAGGGGTTTACCCCACTCAACCCTTCCTAATTAAAATTCGCGTCTAGGGAGAGATATGGACTATCTAATTAAGAAGGTCAGGAAGAAGGATTTCTCACTCTATAAGATAGGACCGGATGGGAAAGGTGTAAAGAGATATATTATCTCCACTCCCCAGACGCGAAGGATATGTAACGTCCCGGAGATTATGGGCTATAAATATATAAGTACCCTTCAGGAAGGGATGCAGAAGATCTTGGAGAACCTTCCCTTTAAGCGCTTTGATGATAAGAGTGTCTGCATCCTGCACTTCTTAAGAGGGGGGCTTAACTTCGGCCTCTCCTTTCTCCTAAACCAGGTCTATGGCTTCAATAGGCACTTCTCCTCCTTCATCACCTCCCAGAGATACCGGAAGAAAGGGAAGTGGTCCATAAAGTTAGACCAGTATCGCAAGTTCTCCCTTCCCCCAAATGCCCATATCTTCTTAGGGGATGTCATTGCTACCGGAACCACCTTAGAGAATGGATTGGGGATACTTTATAGAAGATGCTGGGAAGAGAAGAAGAACATCAAAAACTTCATCGTCTTCACCATCGGCTGCCACAGGGCAGAGAGGATCTTGGAGAGATTCGATAGGCTCTTCAAGAAGTCATTTGACTATGGGAATACCTACCTCTATTATTTGGAAGGAAGGTTCGGACTTCCTGAGAAGAAAGAGGATTTTAGGATCTGCCTTCCGGGAACAGACCTCATCAGATATCCTGCCCTTCTCTCCCCAGAGTTTGAACTCTCTCAGTATGAAAAATTATCCTATCCCTTAGAGAGATGCACCATCTATGATGTGGGCTCCCGTTCCTTTGAGTGCCTTACTCACTTAGAGGATGTTATGGACTACTGGGAAAAATTGTCCCTTACTGGTATGACCCTCTATGAGGCCTATAAGGAGAGGTGGCCGGAGAGGGAGTATAGTTCTTTTGAGAGGTTAAGAGAAGCAAAGAAAAGAACCTGGAGGAATATGGATTCCCCGTTCATTAAAAATCTCTATGAAGCATACAAAAGGAGATGGACTCCAAGGAGAATAAGAGAAGCCAAGAAGAAGAATTCTCTAAAGAAATTCTGTGATCAGAGAATAAAAGGGATAAGAGAACTGATGGAATGAAAGAATTGTTTGGCAAGAGATTAAAGGTTATCGATCTTGGGCTGGAGTCCTTTCACGATTCATTAAAGGAACAGGGAGTAGATGTTCTGCACATTGACTGGAGACCGCCTGCTCCTGGAGTGAAAATATTGTCTAAAC
>DLMW01000087.1:0-1351 GCA_002478245.1 bacterium UBP18_UBA7526 | reverse complement strand
AAATATTGTCTAAACTCGATAACCGAGCTATCGATAAAGCGAATGAAGAAGCGGTTAAGAGGATGATTGCTTCCCAGCCAATACTGGTGGATATCAAACAGGCCAGAGATACCATCCCTGGAATGACTAAGAAGACCATCCTCCATGCTGGGCCTCCCATAGAATGGGAAAAGATGTGTGGGCCGGTAAGGGGAGCGATAATGGGCGCTCTGATCTATGAGGGATGGGCAAGAAACCCCAAAGAAGCAGAAAAATTGGCCGCCAGCGGAGAGATTAAATTCTCTCCCTGCCATCACCATAATGCGGTAGGCCCCATGGCCGGAGTGGTCTCAGCCTCTATGTATGTCTTTGTGGTCAAAAACCAGAAGTTTGGGAATTACGCCTACTGCACCTTGAATGAGGGATTGGGGAAGGTATTGAGGTTCGGGGCCTATAGTGAAGAGGTGATTGAGAGGCTTAAGTGGATGGAGGAGGTCCTTGCTCCAGGTTTGAAGAAAGCGGTTGAGAAATCGGGTGGAATAAATATTAAGAACCTGACCGCTCAGGCATTACAGATGGGCGATGAGTGCCATAACCGAAATGTGGCTGCCACTTCTCTATTTATAAAGGAGATTACCCCTTACCTTTTGAAAACCGATCTGGATAAAAAGACGATAAGAGAGATAGTTGAGTTTATCTCTGGGAATGTTCACTTCTTCCTGAACCTCTCCATGGCAGCCTGTAAGGCAACTGCAGATACCATCTCAGGATTTAGGAATTGTTCCTTAGTAAGTGCCATGGCCAGGAATGGGACAGAGATCGGAATCAGGGTAGCAGGATTGGGAGAGAGATGGTTTACGGCAAAGGCCGGGATGCCCAAAGGGTTATATTTTGCTGGATATAGTGAAGAAGATGCCAATCCAGATTTGGGAGATTCCACCATCTCAGAGACCGCAGGCATAGGAGGCTTTGCCATGGCCTCTGCCCCAGCCATCGTTCAATTCATAGGAGGAAGCCCCCAGGATGCCATAAGATATACCAAGGAGATGTATGAGATTACGGTTGCAAAACATGGTATCTATAAAATCCCCGCCCTTAATTTCACAGGGACACCAATCGGTATTGACATTAGAAAAGTGGTTGAGACTGGGATCACCCCACTCATCAATACGGGCATTGCCCACAAAAATCCAGGCATCGGCCAGATAGGGGCGGGCATCCTGCGTGCTCCTATGAGCATCTTCGAAGAAGCTCTCTCCGCCTTGGCATCTTCGAAGATCGGAGGTGTTACGGAGGCTTAAGATACATAGGTAACACTTGTGGTATAATTAGTGGTGATACCGATGATTAGGGGTGACAGTGAGCGAAGCGA
>DLMW01000026.1 GCA_002478245.1 bacterium UBP18_UBA7526 | reverse complement strand
ACCCTGAATCAGCTATTTGTTGAGATGGATGGCTTCGATCCCAATGAAGGTGTGATCCTAATCGCCGCCACCAACCGGCCGGATGTCCTGGATCCGGCGCTACTGCGGCCGGGGAGATTCGATCGACGCATTGTTGTCGATCGACCAGACCTAAACGGAAGGGAGGCCATACTAAAGGTCCATACCAGGAAGATCCCCCTAGATGCGGATGTGGACCTTAAGGTCATCGCCCGTAGAACACCGGGATTCTCGGGAGCGGATCTGGCCAATGTGGCCAATGAGGCCGCACTTCTAGCAGCCAGAAAAAATAAGAAACTGGTGACCATGGAGGAGATTGAGGAGTCCATAGATCGGGTCATGGCCGGCCCGGAGAGGAAGTCAAGGGTGATCAGCAAGGAGGAGAAGGAGATAACCGCCTATCACGAATCAGGTCACGCCCTTCTGGCCCTTCTGATACCAGAGGCCGATCCACTCCATAAGGTATCTATCCTGCCGAGGGGTCTGGCCCTGGGTTATACCATCACCCCACCCATAGAGGATAGATACCTCTCTACTAAGAAGAAATTAATGGCTGAGATTACTAAGACCCTGGGAGGGAGAGCAAGTGAGGAGATTATCTTCAATGAGGTATCGACCGGTGCCCAGTCTGACCTCAGGGAGGTTACGGATGAGGCACGGAGGATGGTGACCAGGTATGGGATGAGTGAGAAGCTGGGACACCTCACCTTTGGTAGGCCACACGAAGAGATATTCTTAGGACGGGACATAACAGAGGTAAAGGATTATAGTGAGGAGACCGCTCGGGCCATAGATCAGGAGGTGCGTAAGATCGTGGATGAGTGTTATGCCCGGGCCATGGAGCTACTGAGGAAGAATAAGAAGAAGCTTACACTCTTGGCCGAGACCCTGTTGGAGAGAGAGGTCATGGATGGGGAAGAAGCGGCGGAACTAGTGGGCATCGAGAAGGAGTTTCCCAAGAGAAAGAGATAAATCAGTGAACAGTATGAATAAGAAAAAGATAGCCCGGGCGATTCAAGACATCCTGAAGGCCATTGGCGAAGACCCTAAGAGGAGAGGCTTAGTAGATACTCCCAAGAGGGTGGCAGAGCTCTATAGCGAGATATTCTCTGGGATGGGAAAGGATGCCCGGAAGGTCCTTACCCTTGCCCCTATAAAGCATGATGAGTTGGTCCTGGTTAAGGACATCCCCCTATATTCCATCTGTGAGCATCACCTTTTACCTTTCTATGGTCGGATCCATCTTGCCTATATCCCTGGTGGAGGAAGGGTGACCGGCTTATCGAAGCTGGTCCAGGTGGTGGATATTCTATCCAAGAGACCCCAGATACAGGAGAGGCTGACCAAGGAGATCGCAGATACCATTATGGATACCTTAAGGCCCCAGGGGGTCTTAGTGGTAGTGGAGGCTGAGCATCTCTGTATGATCATCAGGGGGATAAAGAGGCCAGGCTCAGTGACCATCACCTCTGCTGTAAGAGGGGTCTTCCGAAAGAGGACCGCTGCTCGCGCAGAGGCCTTATCTTTGATTAGGGGCTAAATAGAGAATTTCCAATATCCAATTTCCTATGTGGGAAGTGAGGACCTATTTTGCATAATTCACGGGTGGTAATTATTGATGATCTTTCTCGAGCAAGGAAGGAGTTAAAGAGGATCGGGGTCGACTCCTATGGGATAAGGCTCATGGCCCCCAAGGCCCTTTCCTTTGCCATAAGATTAGAAAAGATTAAACCCCAGGCAGCCAATATACTGAAGCAGGAGGCATTATCCTTAGGGGCAGAGGCGGCCATTAGTCGGGGGGTGATCGATTTAAGGAGAAAAAGATCGGATGTGCTATTATTGGGGACAGAGAGGCATTACCGATTGCTCATTGAGAAATTGAGGAGGCAGCCCTTTGGTTTGGCAGAGATTAGAGGGGAGCTGGAAGATCTTCTTACCAATCTCAAACGTAAGAGATGGGAGATAGAATGCGGGAAATATACTTTACGGCTTGGCAAAAGAACCCTGATCATGGGTATCTTAAACGTCACCCCAGACTCCTTTGCCAATGGAGGAAGGTATAATAGGATAGATTCTGCTCTTAAGCAGGCAGAGAGAATGGCCTCGGAGGGAGCGGACATCATTGATATTGGTGGGGAGTCAACTAGACCCGGCGCCCAGCCCGTCCCCTTAAAAGAGGAGATGAGAAGGACCATCCCAGTGATTAAAGAACTTGTTAAGAGGATCGACCTCCCCATTTCCATTGATACCTATAAGAGCGTCGTGGCAGAGGCGGCCCTGGACTCTGGGGCCTCCCTGGTGAACGATATCAGCGCTCTGAGGATGGATAGGGGAATGAGCCAGGTGATCTCAAGATATAAGGCCCCTTTGGTCCTGATGCATATGCAGGGTGAGCCGCGCAATATGCAGAAGAATCCCCGATATGGGGATGTAGTGGGTGAGATAATCTCTTTCTTAAGAGAGAGGATCGCCTTTGCCAAGGAGAAAGGGATAGATGAGGAGAAAGTAATCATCGATCCCGGGATCGGCTTTGGAAAGAAAACAGAACATAACTTAGAGATATTTAAGAGACTCTCAGAATTCAAATCTTTGGGCCGGCCGATACTGGTCGGTCCCTCCCGAAAATCGGTGATCGGGAAGATATTGAACCTCCCAGTAGAGGAGAGGTTAGAAGGAACAGCGGCCACGGTGGCCGCTTCTATTTTGAATGGGGCAGATATTATAAGGGTTCACGATGTACTTGAGATGAAGAGGGTGGTGGATATGACAGACGCCATTCTCCTCAAACGATGAGTAGTGTTATTTAAGGCTGATCCGCCTCGGGCGGAAACCGCAAACCAATTTCCTCGGATATAGTGAGAGAAGGATGAGAGGAGCAATTCTAAGGTATGGATTATACCTCATTGACGTCTTGGTGGTAACCCTCCTCTTCTATTGGCTCTTCTTATTGGTAAGGGGAACCAGGGCGATCCAGGTCTTGAAGGGTCTGATCATCTTGGTTATCGTGGCCTTCATTGCCCAAAGATTGGGACTGAATGCCTTCAACTTCCTTATCGGGAAGTTCTGGCCGGTCTTCGTCTTAGCCTTCGTCGTCCTCTTCCAGCCAGAGATAAGGAGGGCCTTGGCCGAGGTTGGTCAGAGGCGCTTTTTTAGAGGGTTTTTAAAAGAAGCCAAACCCGGCTATTTTTATGAGATAATGGAGGCGGTAGATATCCTCTCCAAGAAGAAGAAGGGGGCGCTCATCGCTATAGAGAGGGAGGCAGGATTAAAGACCTACATCGAGACTGGGATAAGGCTCGATAGCGAGGTGAGTCGGGAACTACTATCCACCATCTTCCTACCTACTACCCCGCTTCACGATGGCGCGGCCATCATCCAGGGTAATAGAATCGCTGCTGCCGGGTGTCTTTTACCCTTTACTAGAAATCCAGATGTTCCTCCCAGGATGGGGATGAGGCATAAGGCGGCTCTGGGTCTCTCAGAGGAGACGGATGCGGTAGTAATTGTTGTCTCAGAGGAGACGGGGAAGATATCCCTGGCGGTTGGGGGGAGGCTGACTAGGGATCTGGATCTGACTACCCTCTCTGAGACAGTGAAGAACCTCCTACTTCGCCCTAAGGAGGTTTTGAAAAGATGAGGAATTGGTTTCGTCACAACCTGGGTATTAAATTGGCCTCTTTGGCCTGTGCCTTAGCATTATTCTTCTATGTCTTGGGCCAGCAGGGGGAGCCCATCTCTTTCGGTGAGATACCACTCGATTTCTGTAATATTCCCACCAACCTTATCCCCAGCATAACCCCAGAGACGATCTCGGTAAGCCTCCAGGGTCCACGCAAGATCATCTTGGGCTTAGAGAGGAAGCAGATCAAGGTCTACCTCGATCTTAAAGGAAAGGAGAAGGGCCATTTCCTTTATCCCTCAGAGGACTTCAAGATAAAATGTCCGGAAGGGGTGAGGGTGGTTGAGATAACACCGCGGGCGGTCGCGGTCAATTTAGAGCCTTTGGTTACTAGAGAGGTTGAGATAAAGCCCACTATCCTGGGGAAGCCGGCCTCTGGTTATGGGATAAGGAAGATCACCTCCAGCCCCAAGAGTCTTGAGGTCTCAGGTCCGGAGGGGAGAGTTGCGGCCTTGGCGGGAATACCGACTACTCCTATAGATGTGAGCAATATCTCGGGAAGCATCACTAAGGTGGTGAAGGCAGATCTGGCGGAGAAGGGTCTGAAGATTATGGGGGAGGTACCCATTCAGGTAGTGATAGATTTGGTCCAGGAGCTGGTGGAGAAGAGCTTCACCGATGTACCAGTTAAGATTATGCAACCCCCTTCCTCACTCCTTGAGGCCCGCTTAAAGGAGAAGAAGGCCGCCCTGGTTTTAAGGGGGCCCCAGGAAGCGCTGGCGGCCTTGAAGGCTACGGATATCACCATAGCCATAGATGTCAGTGATCTCTCTCGGGGAACATATAGATTGAAGCCCGAGGTTACCACCCCTGCCAAGGTTGAGGTGGTCTCTGTCACCCCTCCCCTCTTTGAGGTCACCCTGGGCAGCAAGATAATCTTCCAGGAGTAAATCAAGTATCGATACTTCTGTTAGATAAACGAGGCAGAGGATGGTTAGACTGGGAGTGAATGTGGATCATGTGGCTACGGTAAGGGAGGCCAGGAAGGCAAAAGAGCCCAATCCCTTAGAGGCTGCCCTCCTGGCTCAAGAAGCAGGAGCAGACTCTATTATCGTTCATCTAAGGGAGGATCGGCGCCACATCCAGGATAGGGATGTAGAGATTCTGAAGAAGAAGGTCAAGAGGCTCAACTTAGAGATGGCGATAACGGAAGAGATGCTGAAGATTGCCTGTAGGGTGAGACCAGATCAGGCTACCCTGGTTCCGGAGAAGAGGCGAGAACTAACTACGGAAGGGGGATTGGATGTAGCGAAAAACTTAAGGAAGGTTTCCAGAGCGGTCAGGAGATTAAGAAAGGAAGGAATCCTTGTTAGTCTATTCATAGACCCGGATCTAAAGCAAATCAAGGCCTCTGCCCAGACCGGTGCCCAGATGGTGGAGCTCCATACCGGATGCTATGCAGAAGCAAGAAGTAAAAAAAGAAAGGATAAAGAACTCAAGCGCATTTCCCAGGCAGCCAGGGAGGCGCAAGGATCAGGCCTCAAGGTAAGTGCAGGTCACGGCCTCACCTCTCAGAATGTCTTGCCCATAGCCAAAATCCCTGGGATAGAGGAGTTGAACATCGGCCATAACATCATCGCCCGGGCAGTAATGGTGGGGATGAGAAAAGCGGTCCGAGAGATGCTTGATCTAATTAAAAGGAGAAGATAGATAGGTTAATATTGGTTTCCGCCAGAGGCGGATCAGCCAAGGGCTTAAAAGGAGATCTAAGGGAGTGAAGTTAAAGAAGATATTGAAGTGGTTCTATCCTGGGATGCTCATTAAGAGATGGATATTCCTTCTGCTTGTCGGGATCATCTTCCTGGGAACAGGATTGGGTGGCCTATTGCGCCTTCCTCAGCCTCCTCAGTTTGTGAAGGGCTTTGAGAGGGTCTTTCTCTCCGAGGCCCTAGTAAAGAGGCCTCTGGTTATGCTCATTATCTTTCTGGGTGCAATCTGTATCGCTTTGGGTCTGCAACGGTTATTGAAATCCATCTATTCTCTTTTTGCTCCCCAGGAGAAGAGGGATCTGGTCGATGTGGCCTATGAGAAGAGGCAGCTCCGCCGCGGCCCAAGAGTAGTAGGTATTGGAGGGGGACATGGCCTCTCTAGCCTCTTAAAAGGGATAAAAGAGTACACCTCTAATCTTTCTGCCATTGTTACCATGGCCGATTCTGGAGGAAGCTCGGGAAGATTGCGTCGAGACTTCGCTATGCCTCCTCCAGGGGATATCAGGAACTGCCTGGTGGCCTTGGCAGATACCGAACCCCTGATGGCGGACCTCTTTCAGCATAGGTTCAAAGGCCCCAGTGAGTTAGAGGGTCACTCCTTTGGGAATCTCTTCATCGCTGCCTTAAGTGAGGTGACCAAGAGCTTTGCCAGTGCTGTAAGGGCTACGAGCAAGGTACTGGCCATCCGGGGTCGGGTCCTTCCCTCTACCCTAAGCGACGTCTCCCTCCAGGCGAAGATGAAGGACGGGAGGGTAATAAAGGGGGAGGCGGAGATTCCCGAGGCAGGAGGTGAGATAGAGAGGCTCTCCCTCTTGCCTTCTGATGCTCCTTCCTATCCAGAAACCCTGGAAGCCATAAGGGAGGCAGAGGTAATTGTTATCGGTCCTGGCTCCCTCTATACCAGCGTCATGCCCAACCTTTTAACAAAAGGGATGATAGAGGCCATAGAGAACTCAAAGGCCATTAAGATCTATGTCTGTAACATCATGACCCAGGCGGGAGAGACAGACAACTATTCTGCTTCTGATCATGTAAAGGCCATCTATAGACATACTGGGAGTAGGTTTCTGGATTATGCCCTGGTCAATATCAGTCAGGCCCCTTCAGAACTCGCCAAGAGGTATGAGGAGGAGAGGGCCTTTCCCGTAAAGGTGGATGAAGAGAGATTAAAGAAATTGGGGGTTAAGGTAGTTAAGGCAAATCTCATGAGTACCAAGGATTACCTGCGCCATGAGCCGGATAAGTTGGCCCGGGCCATTATGAAGATCTTCTTTCTTTCGACTTAGCTAAAGACACCATTTGGCCTAGATAGTCTTTACCCAACTATTCTAAGAGCCTATCCCTTTTCGGGATGGGCTTTTTATGTTGCGAAAAGGTTGTCGATGTAGTATAATGTGTTATAAAGGAAAATGGGATGATTAAGGGTGTGGGAATAGATATTGTTGCCCTAGAAAGAATAAAAAGAGCCATTGACAATAATAGTAGATTCTTAAGAAGGGTCTTTACTGAGGAAGAGATTGCGCGAGGGGAAAGGAAGAAGGATAGATACCAGTTCTATGGGGCCCATTTTGCCACCAAGGAGGCGGTGATGAAGGCCCTGGGAACGGGGTGGAGAAGAGGGGTGAGATGGAGAGATATCCAGATTGTCCATAATAATGATGGGAAGCCAGAGATAAAGCTAGTAGGAAAGACCAGAGAGATTGCCCAGAGATTAGGGATAGATGAAGTCCGGGTATCCATGTCCCACACAAGAGAGTATGCTATCGCTCAGGCCATAGCAATAAAAAAGTAAGAAAGTAGGTAGATGAAGGTTGTTACCACCCAAGAGATGAGAGAGATAGATAGAAAGACCATTGCCTCTGGGGTTCCTTCTCTAGAACTTATGGAGAATGCGGGAAGGTCGGTAGCCAGAGCAATTAAATCCCATTATGCTCCTTTAAGAGGAAAGAGGGTCTCTATCTTCTGTGGTAAGGGGAATAATGGGGGGGATGGACTGGTGGTCGCTCGCCTCTTAGTAAAAGAGAGGACAAGGATTAGAGTATTTCTATTAGCCAGGAAGGAAGAACTTAAAAAAGACCCGAAGATCAATCTAAGAAGGGCTTTAAAAGAGGGAATAGAGACTATAGAGATAGATACTTCTCAAAGGCTAAAGAGGTTTGGGCAAGAGATCAAAGAGTCAGATTTGATCGTTGATGCCATTCTGGGAACGGGAATAAAGGGGGCAGCCCAAGGATTAGAAGCCCAGACCATTGAGTTCATCAATACCTTGGAGAAACCTGTTGTTTCCGTAGACATTCCCTCGGGAGTAGAAGGAAGCACAGGTAAGGTCTCTGGGGAAGCGGTAAGGGCAGATCTGACCATAACCTTCGGTCTTCCCAAGATTGGGTTAGTCGTCTATCCCGGAGCAGAGTATGTGGGAGAGTTAGAGGTGGCGTGCATCGGAATCCCCAAGAAGTTCCTGGAGGATAAAAGGATTAAAGTAAATCTTATTACAAAAGAGGAGGTTTCCTCTTATCTAAAACCGCGGCGACCAGACACCCATAAGGGAACCTATGGCCACCTCTTTGTCATCGCTGGTTCAATCGGCATGACCGGTGCCGCAACCCTAGCCTCTAGAGGCGCTTCCCTCTGCTTCGGGGCCCTAAGAAGCGGGGTGGGTTTAGTCACTCTGGGCATCCCAGAGAGTTTGAATGAGATTATGGAGATTAAACTGACAGAAGGGATGACCCTGCCTCTGCCAGAGACGAAGAAGAAGACCCTTTCTCTGAAAGGAGAGAAAAAGATAATAGAATTTTCCAAAAAGGTAGATGCCCTTGCCCTTGGCCCGGGACTATCTACGAATAAGGAGACCCAACGACTGGTAAGGGATCTAATAAGAAGGATCTCACTTCCCATGGTCATCGATGCTGACGCCCTCAATGCCCTCACTGGTCACCTCAAAATATTAAAGAACTATCCGACTAAAATAATTACTCCCCATCCTGGTGAGATGGCGAGGCTTATTGGTAAGAGTATAAGAGAGGTACAAGAGAATAGAATAAGGATAGCAGGTGGCTTTGCCCTGGAGTATAAGGTGATCGTTGTTCTAAAAGGGGCCAGGACGGTCATCGCTGATCCAGAGGGGGATATCTACCTCAATCCTACAGGGAATCCTGGGATGGCCTCGGCAGGGGTAGGGGATGTTTTAACCGGGATGATCGGTTCCTTCTTAGCCCAGGGAAGGGAACCTTTGGAGGCAGCGAAGACGGGGGTCTATCTCCATGGCTTGGCTGGGGATCTGGCTTGTCAGGAGAAAGGGGAGGAATCCCTCATCGCCTCTGATCTTCTGGAGAAACTACCCCAAGCCTTCAAACAATTAAAAAGTAAAAAGTTATTGATCAAACGATAGACGCTTTAATGAGGGGGTGCGCCGATGGTTGTGCAGGCAAAGGATATCATGACTAAGGAGGTCTTGACAGTAAGAGAGGATATGACAATAGAGGAGGTGGCGAAGTTTCTGGTAGAGCACAGGATAAGCGGCGCACCAGTAGTGGATGAGAATAATAGATTGAGGGGGATCATAACTGAGGCAGACTTAATCATTAGGGACAAGAAGGTCCATATCCCTACTGTAGTCCAGCTTTTGGAAGGAGTAATCTATTTGGAGAGTCCTAAGAGGTTTGAAGAGGAGATGGATAGGATCCTGGGACAGAAGGTCTCTGAGGTCATGACCAAAGAGGTAGTCACCATAAAACCAGATACCTATATCGAGGATATCGCAACTCTCATGTCCACAGAGAGAAAGTATCTGCTACCTGTGATGGAGAAGGATAGGATTGTAGGCATTGTAGGCAAGGCAGATGTGGTGAGGGCTATCGCCAAGGGAGAGGCCTGATGCGCATCGCCTACTTCGACTCATTTTCAGGTATCTGTGGGGACATGATCCTAGGCGCTCTGGTTGATAGTGGACTGAGGATTGAGAGACTCGAGGAAGAATTGGAGAAGTTGGGGCTCGAAGGCTTCCGGATTGAGAAGAGAAAAATTAAGAAGGGACTCATCTCAGCGACCAGGATAGAGGTAGTGACAAAGGAGAAGGAGAGAATGCGGAGAGACTTAAGAGAGATCACCACTTTAATAGAGAAGAGTACCTTAGAGGATAAGGTTAAGATATTGAGCGCCGCCATCTTCTTCAATCTTGCTCGGGCAGAGGCCAAGGTTCATGGTACCTCAATAGAGGAGGTTCGCTTTCACGAAGTGGGAGCAACGGATGCCATCATCGATATCGTGGGAGCCGTAGTGGGGATTGCGGAACTAGAGATAGAGAGGATCTACTCCTCACCCTTACCCTTAGGGAAAGGGTTTATCAGATGTGGTCACGGTATCCTTCCCCTTCCTGCTCCAGCCACTCTGGAACTGTTGAAGAATATCCCGGTCTATGGAAAAGGGGTCAAAGAGGAGCTGGTCACCCCTACTGGAGCAGCCATCATCTCCACCTTAGCCTCCTCCTTCGGCAGGATGCCTAGGATGAGAATAGAGAGGATAGGTTATGGAGCAGGGGGGAGGCATCTTACCCACCCCAACCTCCTGCGCCTCATCATTGGAGAGAGCTATTGACCAAGGTATCGATCGTCAGATGTAGAGGTTATGAACAAGATAAGGTAGACAAAGCAGCTAGAAGAAGCGTTGAGCTGGTCTGTGACCTAAAGAAAATAGTTAAGAGGGGCGATAGGGTCTTGATAAAGCCCAATATGCTCTCTGCCCATCCCCCAGAGGAGGGGGTATGTACCCATCCCTCAGTCGTTAAAGCAACCATTAAATTAGTGAAAGAAGTAGGTGGGATCCCCCTGGTTGGGGATAGCCCGGGAGCACCTTTTGATAGGGTGGAGGAGGTCTACCGGATATCGGGCATCCAGGAGGCAGCCTTAGAGGCCGGGGCCCAGATGATCCACTTCCATAAGGAAGGGATTGTTGAGGTTCCCACCCCAGATTCTAAGTTCTTCAAGAGTCTCCACATCGCCCGGCCCGCTCTTGAGGCAGATGTTCTCATAAATCTACCGAAATGGAAGACCCATGGGGATACTACCCTGACAGGAGCGGTCAAGAACCTATTTGGGGTCATCCCTGGGATGAGGAAGAGCGAGTTTCATAGGCGGGCACCGAAGTCTGAGGAGCTTGGGGACATCCTCTGCGACATCCTGAGCGTAGTAAAGCCGGATCTAACCATAATGGATGGGGTCGTGGGAATGGAGGGGGATGGCCCAGCCTATGGCCATTTGAGGAATATCGGGCTTATCCTAGCCAGTTTAGATCCTGTCTCCCTAGATGTCGTCTTTGCTCTATTGGTAGGGCTTCAGCCCTTAGCTATCCCGACCACAAAGGCTGCGGTGAGAAGGAACTTAGGAGTAGGGGACCTGAGGAAGATTGAGGTGGTGGGGGAGTCCTTAGAGAGAGTAGAGGTTAAGGACTTTCGCCTTCCGGTGGGAACCATTGCCCAGAGGGCGCCCAAGTTCTTGGTGAAGATCGTTACTCGGGCCATGAGGGTGAGGCCGATCATTGATAAAAGGAAGTGTGAGGCCTGCGAAGTCTGCCTAGAGGGCTGTCCTGTAGCTGCGATCACGATGGAAAAGAATTACCCTAAGATTGACTATAGAAAATGTATAGAATGTTTCTGCTGTCATGAGCTCTGCCCCAATGGCGCAGTCAAACTAAAGCCCAGCCTTCTGGGCCGAGTCTGGGCTTAAGAAGTTATGGGTAGAAAGTCAGGAGGAATTATCTGGTCAGTAATTGCTTCATTAGTCTTTCTTTCTCTCTCAGTCTATCCCTTGACAGGAAATGAATTATTCTGGGAGATAAAGGAAAGATTTAAAGAGATTAGCGACTACCAGTGCACCTATGTGAGCTTTGTAGCAAAGGGAGACAAGAACGAAGAATATACCTTTAGATACTTCTTCAAGAAACCGAAGAAGATCAGGATGGAGGTCATCTCTGAGAAGGATAAAGGAACCGTGCTAATCTATAGAGAGGGGAAGGTGTATGTAAGACCGGGTAGAGGTTTCCTCTCCCGTTTCACCCTTACCTTCCATCCCCGACATAAAAGGGTGTGCGACTTAAGGGGCTACGGGATCGATCAATCCGATTGGGGGGAGTTCATCGATTATCATCTTCCGTATCTAAAAGAAGGTTCATTCCAGATAATAGGTAGAGAAATGGTGGGAGAAAGAGAAACCATATTGCTTGAGATGAGATCCAAAGAGCCCCAAGAGACACAAGGGATAGCCTATGAGAGGATCTGGGTGGATAAGGAGCTAAAGGTTCCCATAAAATATGAGCACTACGACATAAATAATCAGCTTATCCGCTCAAGCAACTACGAAGATATCGAGATTAATGTCGGTTTAGAAGAAAACCTATTTGAAATGTAATGGGTCTTTATAAAAGGCTCTCTACGATACGCCCGAGTCTTGTTCTATCCAGATTGGGAAAATGAAGAGGAAAAGAACGTTAGACTTAGAGACGAGAAGTGCTGAAGAGACGATAGATTTAGGAAAGAGGATAGGTAAATTGCTTCGCCTAGGAGACGTGGTTGCCCTGATTGGGAAATTGGGGAGCGGGAAGACGACCCTGGCCCAAGGGTTAGCAAGGGGTTTGGGAGTAAAGAAGAGGGATTATGTCACCAGTCCTTCCTTTACCCTGATTAAGGAATATAAGGGGAAATTACCCGTCTATCATATCGATCTCTACCGAATAGATAATCTCAGGGAGGTCTATGATTTAGGTTATGAGGAATACTTCTATGGAGAAGGGGTAACCATTATTGAATGGGCGGAGAAGGTAAGAAAACTTTTGCCCCAAGAGGTCATGATCATAAATCTGGAAATTATTGCTGAGAAGAGAAGAAGGGTAGAACTTATCCCGAAAGGGAAGCACTGTCAAGAAATTGTAAAGAGGATAAAATGTTAGGGTCTAACCCCGCTACCTTTCTATTCAACAGGCAGACCGGCTGACGGATTTGACTATGCTAATCTTAGGGATTGAAACCTCTACTATGACCGGCTCTGTGGCTCTGATGAATGAGAAAGGGTTGATCGCAGAATATACTCTAAACTTGAGAGAGACCCATACCTCAAGGCTAATGCCTGCTATAGATAGGATACTAAAGGATGCCTCTTTGACCATTAAAGATCTGGATGGAATCGCCGTCTCCCTGGGACCAGGCTCCTTCACTGGGTTACGCATTGGGATCGCTACGGCCAAGGGATTGGCCCAGGGATTGAATATCCCAATTGTTGGGATACCAACCTTGGACGGTCTGGCCTTCAAGCTCTTTAATTGTCAGGATTTAGTCTGTCCCATTCTGGATGCGCGAAAGGGAGAGGTCTATACTGCTTTGTATAAGAATGGAAAGAGACTTACCAGGTATATGGCTTGTGAACCAGGTGAGTTATTAAAGAAGATAGGGTTAAGGGTCAAGGGTCAAGGGTTAAGGATCGTTTTTTTGGGGGATGGGATAGAGGTCTATGGGGATTTGATAAAGAAGAGATTAGGGAAGAGGGCAATCCTTGCTCCTAAGGCACGGAGATTGCCGGATGCTTCATCCATCGCAGAGTTGGGGTTGAAGAAACTAAAGAGAAGTAGAAAGACAGAGCTACTTTCCTTAAGACCTATTTATGTTCGAGCGCCAGTGGGGAAGTGAGGAGCTAACTTGATTCCCATTACTATTGAGGACATGAGAAAAGAGGATATCGACCAGATCCTGGAGATTGAGGAGCTCTCCTTTCCCTCCCCCTGGTCGCGGGAGGCCTTCCTGACAGAGCTAGGACAGAGGGATTCTTCCCGCTTCTTAGTTGCTAAGAGCGAAGGAAGGGTGGTGGGCTATGCCGGATTCTGGCTCATATTCGATGAGGCACATATCACTAACCTGGCGGTCCATCCCGATTATCGGAAAAGGAAGATTGGGGAGAGGCTCATAAGGTTCCTTCTGAAGTTAGCAGTATCAAAAGGGGCGAAAGAGGCTACTTTAGAAGTAAGGCCATCCAATTTAGCGGCTCAGAGTTTGTATAAGAAGTTTGGCTTTGAGGTCAGGGGTATCCGAAGGGGATATTATAGCGACACAGGTGAGGATGCCCTAATCATGGGGAAGAAAAATTTGACAAAAAAAGGTTTATAGACTATACTGAATAATCATCCTAATTGAGAGCTAAGAGATGAGAAGCGATATCATGAAGAAAGGGTATGAGAAGGCGCCCCACAGGTCCCTCATGAAGGCCCTGGGCTTGAAGGATAAAGACATCGCCCAACCCATTATCGGCATCGCCAATTCAGCCAATGAGATCGTCCCGGGCCACATCCATCTCGATGAGTTGGCCAAGGAGATAGAGAGAGGGGTAAGGGAGGCTGGGGGAACACCCTTGGAGTTTGGAACCATTGGGATCTGCGATGGCATCGCCATGAACCACCCGGGGATGAAGTACTCTCTTGCCTCCCGGGAGCTCATCGCTGATTCCATAGAGAGCATGGCTCAAGCCCATCCCTTCGATGGATTAGTACTACTCACTAACTGTGATAAGATCACCCCGGGGATGCTCATGGCTGCTGCCCGATTAAATATCCCCTCCCTAATCGTCTCGGGTGGCCCGATGCTCGCTGGTAAGTACAGGGGGGAGGATGTGGACCTCATAGATGTCTTTGAGGGGGTAGGTAAAGTAGCCATCGGCAAGATGACTGAGGAAGAGTTGAAGGAGTTAGAAGACCTTGCCTGTCCGGGAGAGGGATGCTGTGCGGGGATATTTACCGCCAACAGCATGAACTGCCTCTCCGAGGCCTTGGGTATGGCTCTTCCTGGGAATGGGACTATTCTGGCCGTCTCTCTGAAGAGAAGGGAACTGGCGAGACTCGCTGGGAAAAGAATCCTGGAACTCGTCAAAGAAGATATCAGACCCTCACAGATCATGACTAGAAAAGCCTTTGAGAATGCCATTACTGTTGATATGGCCCTGGGCTGTTCCTCAAATACTGTCTTGCACCTTCCGGCCATTGCTCAGGAGTGCGGAATAGAACTGGATTTGGAACTCTTTAACCAGATTAGTGCCCGTACTCCTCATTTATGTGATGTTGCTCCTTCTGGGAAATATCATATGCAGGACCTGGATGAGGCAGGAGGGATACCGGCTCTTATGAACGAGTTAGCAAAAAAGAACCTTCTGAACCTCAATGAGTTGACCGTTACTGGGAGTAGAATAGGGGAGAATATCAAAGAAGCAGAGATAAAGAGAAAGGAGATCATAAAAAGCCTTGAAAACCCCCTTCATAGAGAGGGAGGGATCGCAATATTGAGAGGAAACCTGGCTCCAGATGGCGGGGTGGTTAAGCAGGTGGCGGTCTCTAAAGAGATGCTTAAGCATAGAGGGAAAGCGCGGGTCTTCGATTCTGAAGAGGGAGCAGTGGAAGCCATCTTGGGAGGAAGGATAAAGAAGGATGAGGTAATCGTCATTAGATATGAGGGTCCCAAAGGGGGGCCAGGGATGAGGGAGATGCTCACCCCCACCTCCGCGGTCTGCGGCATGGGCCTGGAGAAGGATGTTGCCCTCATTACAGATGGGAGGTTCTCTGGTGGAACCAGGGGTCCTTGCATTGGTCATATCTCACCCGAGGCAGCAAGTGGAGGACCGATAGCCATAGCCAAAGACGGAGACTTAATAAGTATCGATATCCCCAATAAGAGAATAGATATAGAGTTGAGTGAAGAAGAGATAAGAGAAAGGCTTTCCCAATGGAGGGCTCCGGAGCCCAAGATTAAGAAGGGATATTTAGCCAGATATGCCCAGTTGGTAAGTTCCGCAGATAAGGGAGCCATCCTTAAATAAATGCAAAATGTTACTTTTTATTGGAGGAGGGAATAATGGCCAAGATGATCGGCGCCAAGATCTTAGTCGAGAGTCTGATAAGGGAGAAGGTAGAGGTAATATTCGGTATCTCTGGAGGAGCCATCCTTCCGGTATTCGATGTCCTCTATGATGCCCCGATAAGGTTTATCCTTACCAGGCATGAGCAGGGAGCAGCCCATATGGCGGATGGCTATGCCCGGGCAACAGGCAGGGTAGGGGTCTGCATGGCAACCTCTGGTCCAGGGGCGACGAACCTGACTACAGGCATCGCTACTGCCCATATGGACTCCATTCCCATTGTGGCCATCACTGGTCAGGTTCCCACCTATCTGGTAGGGAACGATGCCTTCCAGGAGGCGGATGTTACAGGAATTACCAGGCCGATCACGAAGCATAACTTCCTGGTTAAGGATGTTAAGGACCTGGCAAGGACAGTGAAGGAGGCCTTCCATATCGCTTCTACCGGTCGTCCTGGTCCAGTATTGATTGACCTTCCCAAGGATGTCCAGATTAAAGAGACGGAGGCCGAGTTTCCTAGAGAGGTTGAGATCCGCGGATATAAACCCACCTACTTTGGCCATCCGGGACAGATTAAGAAGGCCGTCCAGATGATATCCAAGGCAACCAGACCTGTTATCTATGCCGGAGGAGGGGTGATAATATCCGGGGCGAGTAAGGAACTCATCCAGTTAGTAGAGAAGACGAGTATCCCGGTAGCCACTACCTTGATGGCCCTGGGTGCTTTCCCTGAAAACTCTCCCCTATCCTTAGGGATGCTGGGGATGCACGGAACAGAGTACGCCAACTACGCCATCATGGACTGTGATCTCATCATCGCCATCGGCGCCCGTTTCGATGATCGGGTTACGGGAAGTTTGGATAAGTTTGCTCCTGAGGCCAAGATCATTCATATCGACATCGATCCCAGCGCCATTGCCAAGAATGTCCAGGTAGATATCCCCATTGTGGGAGATGTGAAGAACGTCTTGCGGGAGCTCAATAAGATCGTCAAAAAGCCTGCGATATCTGGATGGCTGAAGCAGATTGGAGAATGGAAGAAGAACCATCCCCTAACCTATAAAAGGAACGGAAAGTTGAAGCCTCAGTATGTTGTGGAGAAGATCTATGAGGTGACCAAGGGAGAGGCCATCATCGCTACTGAGGTGGGTCAGAACCAGATGTGGGCTGCCCAGTACTATCAGTATACCAAGCCCCGGACCTTCCTATCCTCTGGTGGATTGGGGACCATGGGCTATGGCTTTCCCGCTTCCATCGGGGCTAAGGTAGGCTGTCCAGACAGAATGGTCTTTGATATTGCTGGGGATGGTTCCTTTCAGATGAATATCCAGGAACTGGCTACCTGCGTCCATAATAAGATACCAGTTAAGGTAGCCATTATGAACAACGGTTATCTGGGATTGGTCAGACAGTGGCAGGAGCTCTTCTATAAGAAGAGATACTCTGCCGTCTCTCTGGCCGGGAATCCCGACTTTGTCAAGGTGGCCGAGGCTTACGGAGCAGTGGGCATCAAGGTGGAGAAGGAGGAAGAAGTCGTTCCTGCTTTGAAGAAAGCGATCTCTATCGATAAGCCGGTGGTTCTCGATTTTCTCATCGAGCCCGAAGAGAATGTCTTCCCCATGGTTCCTGCGGGAGCCCCACTTACTGAGATGCTCAGAGGCTTGGCTTAAACGCGAATAATTCGCGTCCCGGAGGGGAGAAATGAAGCATATCATTAATGTTCTGGTAGAGAATAAGCCAGGGGTCTTAGCAAGGATCTCTGGGCTATTCAGTGCGCGGGGATTCAATATCGAGAGTTTGGCAGTGGGTGAGACAGAGAACCCCGATACCTCAAGGATGACCTTAGTGGTTGAAGGAGATGATAGGATCCTGGAGCAGGTAACGAAACAGCTCCATAAGTTAATCGACGTCATCAAGGTCGCTGACTTCGTGGGTGAGAAGCCCATTACCAGAGAACTATTATTAGTCAAAGTCTCTTTAACAAAGGGAACAAAACCCCAGATCCTACAGATTGTCAATAGCTTTCCTGAGGCCAGGATTGCAGATGTGGGTGAGAAGACGATAACCATCGAGATCGTAGGAGAAGAGGATAGGATAAAGACGATCTTAGACCTTTTGCGACCCCTGGGCCTAAAGACCTTAAGCCGCACCGGAAGGATCGCCCTACCCAGGGGTAGCAAGTGAAACACGGTAGACAGTGAACAGCGTTACTATCCCTACTTCGCATATATCTTTAATTAAGGGTGCTCCTCTTTGAGTTTTCTAAGGGGATTTACCGTTTTTCACCATAAACCAATTATTACTGTTCACTCCGACCAAAGGGAGGCGCAAAGATGGCAAAAGTTTATTATGAGAAGGATGCCAATTTAGAGGTATTGAAGGGGAGAAGGATTGCCATTATTGGCTATGGTTCTCAGGGCCATGCTCAGGCCCAGAACCTGAGGGATTCGGGATTGGATATTATTGTGAGTGAAGTAGAAGGAACGGATAACTATCAACTAGCAGTAGAGCATGGTTTTAAACCAGTTTCTTGTGCGCAAGCCTCAAAGGAAGCAGACATCATCCAGATCCTGATACCCGATACCATCCAGGGAGAGGTCTATAAGAAGGATATTGAGCCCAACCTGGAGGAAGGGGATGCCCTGGCCTTTAGCCATGGCTTCAACATCCGGTTCAAAGAGATCCTTCCTCCTAAGAATATCGATGTCTTCATGGTTGCTCCCAAAGGACCTGGGCACTTGGTAAGGAGGATGTTCACTCTAGGAGAGGGGACCCCGGCCTTGGTGGCTATCGAGCAGGATTATACGGGAAGGGCAAAGGAGATCGCCTTGGCCTATGCTAAAGGGATCGGTTGCACCCGGGCAGGAGTTCTGGAGACCACCTTCGCTGAAGAGACGGAGACCGACCTCTTCGGGGAACAGGTCATCCTCTGTGGCGGAGTGAGCGAACTCATCAAGGCCGCTTTTGCTACCCTAGTAGAGGCCGGATACCAGCCAGAGGTCGCCTACTTTGAGTGCCTTCATGAACTTAAGCTCATCACTGATCTCATCTATGAGGGGGGCTTGACCTGGATGAGGTACTCGGTCTCAGATACCGCAGAGTATGGCGACCTGACCAGAGGCAAAAGGGTTATAAGTCAGACGGTTCGGGATGAGATGAAGAAGATACTATCTGAGGTAAAGGATGGCTCCTTTGCCCGGGAATGGATGGCAGAGTGTAAGGCAGGTTATCCTAAGTTCAATGAATTAAGGGAGAAGGAAAAAGGACTTCTCATCGAAAAGGTGGGAAAGGAACTGCGGGCCATGATGCCCTTCATAAAACGCAAATAATTCGCGTTCGAAAGGAGAATAAAGATGGTTGAGAAAATATTGATATTCGACACTACCTTAAGGGATGGGGAGCAATCCCCAGGGGCGAGTCTGAACATCCAGGAGAAGTTGGAGATTGCAAGGCAGCTGGCTAAGTTAGGGGTGGATGTCATTGAGGCCGGCTTCCCCATCTCTTCACCTGGCGATTTTGAGGCAGTAAAGCTCGTTGCCCAACAGGTAAAAGGTCCTATTATCGCTGGATTGGCACGGGCAACGAAGGAGGATATTAAGAGGGCCTGGGATGCGGTGAAGTATTCTCAAAAGCCCAGGATCCATGTCTTCCTAGCCACCTCAAAGATCCACATGAAGTATAAGCTGAAGAAGGCAAAGGAGGAGATCTTGAGGCTCGCTGTAGAAGGGGTAAAATATGCCAAGAAGCTTACTGATGATGTGGAATTCTCTCCAGAGGATGCCTCAAGGACCGAGCCCAAATTCTTACATCAGGTAATTGAAGCAGTAATCGCTGCTGGAGCAACGACAGTCAATATTCCGGATACCGTAGGCTATGCCACTCCTGTAGAATTCGGGAAGCTAATTAGAGGGATAAGAGAAGGGGTTCCCAATATCGGCCAGGCGGTAATTAGCGTCCACTGCCATAATGACTTAGGCCTAGCAGTAGCCAACTCCCTATCCGCCATCTTGAACGGTGCTACCCAGGTGGAGTGCACCATAAACGGTATTGGAGAGAGAGCGGGGAACGCCTCATTAGAGGAGATCGTCATGGCCATGAGGACCAGAAAAGACATCTTTAATAAAGTAACCGGGATAAAGACAAAGGAGATCTATAAGACTTCAAGATTGGTAAGTAGTCTCACTGGGATTCCCGTTCAACCCAACAAGGCCATCGTGGGGGCCAATGCCTTTGCTCATGAGGCAGGGATCCATCAGCATGGGGTATTGGCAAAGCCCATTACCTATGAGATCATGACTCCCCAATCTGTAGGGATAAAAGAGACCAAATTAGTCTTAGGGAAGCACTCGGGAAGGCATGCCTTCAGGAAGAGACTGGAAGAACTGGGCTATACCGAGCTCTCTCAAGAGGATCTCAATAAGGCCTTTGTTAGATTTAAGGAATTGGCAGATAAGAAGAAGGAGGTCACCGATCGAGATCTGGAGGCCATCGTTGAGGATGAGATCCATGTGATTCCTGATACCTTCACCTTAGAGGATATGGAGGTTAGAAGCGGGACGAAGGTTACTCCAGAGGCAAGCATCAGAATAAAGAGAGAGGGGAAGCTCTTTGAGGAGAGGGCGACGGGTGATGGACCGGTGGATGCCTGCTATAAAGCCATAGACAAGATTACCAAGATAAAGTGCAGGTTAGTGGACTATGCTCTAAGGGGCGTAACCGGCGGTAAGGAGGCCTTGGGAGAGGTCATCGTCAAGATAGAGAGCAGAAAAGAGACCATCACTGGTCATGGTGCTTCCACAGATATCGTTGAGGCCTCGGTCAAGGCCTATCTCAATGCCCTGAATCGTTTAATCTACAGAAGAAGATAATGAGTCTTACCATAACAGAGAAGATATTGGCGGCTCATGCGGGAAGGAAAAAAGTGGAGCCGGGGGAGTTCATCGAGGCCAGGGTAGACATCGCCTTAGGGAATGATATCACTGCTCCCTTAGCCATAAAGGAGTTTAGGAAATCTGGGAAGAAAAGGGTCTTTGACAATAAGAGAGTGGTCTTAGTTGCTGACCACTTCACCCCTAATAAGGATGTTGCTTCAGCCCGACAGGTGAAGATATCAAGGGATTTTGCCCAAGAGCAGAATCTCAAGTATTACTTCGATGTGGGGAGGATGGGGATAGAGCACGCTCTTCTGCCTGAGCAGGGCCTGGTAAGGCCTGGGGACTTGGTCATCGGTGCCGATTCCCACACCTGTACCTATGGTGCCTTAGGAGCCTTTTCTACTGGTGTGGGCTCGACAGACTTAGCAGCGGTAATGATTACTGGGAGGCTCTGGTTCAAGGTTCCAGAGACGATAAAGTTCATCTATTGGGGAAAATTAAATAAGTGGGTAAGCGGAAAAGACCTCATCCTTTATACTATTGGCGATATTGGAGTAGATGGCGCCTCATATAAGGCCATGGAGTTCAGTGGAGAAGTAATCTCTCATCTCTCCATGGATTCAAGATTCACCATGTGCAACATGGCCATCGAGGCTGGAGCAAAATCAGGGATCATTGCCCCTGACAAAATCACTCTCGAATATGCAAGGAAACACTGTTCCCTGTTCACTGTTCACTGTCCACTGCCCACCAGCGATCCCCATGCCCACTATTGCGCGATAAGAGAATACGATTGCTCAAAGATCGCCCCTCAGGTTGCCCTCCCTCATCTTCCCTCCAATGCCCAACCAGTGAGTGAGGTAGGGGATATCCCTTTAGATCAGGTGGTCATCGGCTCCTGCACCAATGGAAGGATGGAGGATTTAAGGATCGCTGCCCAAGTCTTGAAGGGAAAGAAGATCCCCTCTTATATAAGACTCATTATTATCCCTGCTACCCAGAATATCTATCTTCAGGCAGTGAAAGAAGGATTGATCGAGATATTCTTAGAGGCAGGGGGGGTAGTCTCCACCCCTACCTGTGGCCCCTGTCTCGGTGGCCATATGGGGGTCTTGGCAGAGGGAGAGAGGGCTCTGGCCACCACAAACCGCAACTTCGTGGGCAGGATGGGCCACCCCAGATCAGAGGTCTATCTTTCTAATCCTGCAGTAGCTGCTGCCAGCGCCATCAAAGGAAGGATTGCCCATCCAGATGAAGTCCACAATCAATAGTCGGTGAACTGCGCTACTTTAAGGTTAACGGTTGAGCGGTGCGTTCTCCTTGCCCCACTATTATTCAATCTGCCCGTCCCTCATCCGGGACTGTTTACCCCTTTTTCATAGAGTTTTACTCTTAGGCGTTACTATCCCTACTTCGCCTATATCTTTAATTAAGGGTGCGTGCTCTTTGAGTTTTCTAAGGGGGTTTACCGCTTTTCACCGTAAACCAATTATTACTGTTCACTGATTACAAAGGGGGTGAGAAGGATGTTAAAGAACCTTAACTACAACCTGATCGCAGCCATAGCCATAAAGTCCAGAGGACTTGTCCGCTATGACCGCTGCATTGAGGATGCTAGTGATTGTCCATCCTGTCAAAAGATCTGGAAGAAGATTAAAGAGACGGATGAGGAGCTTGTCAGCCTCATGAGGGATGAGATCGAGAAGCATTTAAAGGAGAAGAGATTCGATTAAGTGAGACTCAAAGGAAGGGTTCATAAGTTCGGGGATGATGTCAATACTGATGAGATCATCCCCGCAAAGTATCTAGTGACTACTGATCCTGAAGAGTTAGCCAAACACTGTCTGGAAGGAAGGAGTAAGAATTTTGCGGGGAGGGTAGCGCCCGGGGACATTATTGTTGCCGGAAAGAACTTCGGCTGTGGTAGTTCCCGGGAGCACGCTCCCTTAGCCATAAAGGGTTGTGGTGTCTCCTGTATCATCGCTTCCTCCTTTGCCCGCATCTTCTTCAGGAACTGCATCAATATGGGTCTACCCATACTGGAGAGTAGAGAGGCTGTCAGAGAAACAAAAGAGAACGACATTTTGGAGATCGATTTAAGTAAAGGGGAGATTAGAAACACTACCAGAAAGAAACTCTATCGTGTCCCTCCCTTCCCAAAATTCCTTCAGAGAATAATCTCCTCTGGCGGCTTGATGAATTCTATTCAGTAATCAGTAAAAAAACGAAATCGCTAGACCCCGTTAGGGAATTGAAAGAGTTAGATTTCTGGTAAACTTCGATTTTTTAAATATCCTCATCAATTTTTACTTTTTGCTTGTTACCTACTACTTTTAAAGGAGCGAGGCAGTGGTGTATAAGATCGCTGTTATCCCTGGTGATGGAGTAGGACCAGAGGTAATAAGAGAAGGCCTAAAGGTCCTTAAAGCGGTTGCCCAGAAAGAGAAGATCGAGTTCGAGTTCATAGACTATGACTTTGGTGGAGAACGATACCTGAGGACGGGTGAGGTCTTGCCCGATTCTGCCTTAGAAGAGATAAGGAAGATGGACGCCATCTATCTCGGCTCTGTGGGCCACCCGGATGTTGAACCAGGGATACTGGAGAAGGGGCTTCTTCTTAAATTGAGATTTGATCTCGATCAGTACGTAAACCTGAGGCCGGTTAAGCTCTACCCTGGGGTTGAGACCCCAATTAAGGATAAGGGACCAGAGGATATCGACTTTGTGGTAGTAAGGGAGAATACCGCTGGTCTCTATCGGGGGGAGGGGGAGGTAAGGAATAAGGGAACCCCTGAGGAAGTGGCCACTCAGGTGATGAGATATACCAGGAAGGAAGTAGATCGCTGCCTTAGATACGCCTTTGAGTATGCCCGGAAGAGGAATAAAGATAAGAAGGTGACACTATGTGGGAAGACGAATGTCCTGACCAATGTCTATGGCCTGTGGGATAGGGCATTTAATGAGATGGGGGAAAAGGAGTACCCGGATATCAAGAGGGACTATGCCCATGTGGATGCCATCTGCATGTGGATGGTGAAGAATCCCGAATGGTTCGATGTCATCGTTACTGGTAATATGTTCGGGGATATCATCACTGATCTAGGAGCCATAATCCAGGGAGGGATGGGGATCGCTGCGGGTGGGAATATCAATCCCCAAGGGGTTTCTATGTTCGAACCCATCCATGGCTCGGCCCCCAAATATACGGGAAGGAACGTCATCTGTCCCTTAGCCACCATTGCTGCCGGGGGGATGATGCTCGAGACCCTGGGAGAGAAGAAAGGTTCTCAATTGGTTGAGGAAGCAATGATAAAGGCTTTAGGTGCGGGAAAGATAAAGAACTTAGGAGCAGGAAAGATGGGGCTCTCCACAAGCCAAGTGGGAGACCTAGTAGCCAGTTTCGTATAGCTGGATGCTTGTAAAAATTAAAGATGAAATATCAAAGTTGCCAGGACCTAGAAATTTACCAGATAGCACATAAGTTGGCGGATGAGACTTAAAGAGCATCTGGATACCCTCTTTGAAACCGAGTCATTTATGGAAGTATCCCCGAAGGGGATATCTTTTAAGCAATTATGATGTTTTAGGGAAAAAGTTGACCAAGTCCATCCAAGCAATAGAACAGGGTCATTTAGCTCCTAAGACTAGAACCAAGAAGCAGGGATGAGCAGGAAACAGAAAACCAGGATCAAGAAAGAACCGCGGATAACCGCGGATATTATCATTGAGTTAGAGAATAAAGGAATTGTTTTAATCAAAAGGAAGAATCCTCCTGTAGGCTGGGCCATCCCTGGTGGCTTCTTAGATTATGGAGAGAGTTTGGAGGACTGTGCCCTAAGAGAGGCGAAGGAGGAGACCTCTTTAGATGTGGAACTAAAGGGACAGCTTCATACCTATTCTACCTTAGATAGGGATCCCAGATGGCATACCGTAACCACAGTCTTTGTCGCTACCGCTTCTGGAACCCCAAAGGCATCTACTGATGCCTCTGAGATTGGGGTATTCAAAAGAGGAAAGATACCAAAGGATTTAGTCTTTGACCATAATGAGATTTTAGAAGATTACTTTGAAGCAAAAGATAGAGGAGATTTTTAATGAAGACATATCACACCGCAGTGGTGGGAGCAACAGGCGTTGTTGGCCAGGAGATGATTAAGATATTGGAGGAGAGGAACTTCCCCATTAAAGAGATTAAGTTATTAGCATCTGCGAGATCAGCGGGAAAGAGATTGAAATTTAAGGACAAAGACGTAATTGTAGAAGAACTGACCTCTAGCTCCTTTAAGGATGTAGATATCGCTCTCTTCAGTATCGGGGCAGAGATCAGTAAGAAGTTCGCTCCCATTGCTGTCAAAGCAAAGACAGTGGTCGTGGATAATTCCAGTGCCTGGAGGATGGATCCCGAGGTTCCCTTGGTTGTTCCCGAAGTAAATCCCCTTGCCTTAGGGAAGCATAAGGGAATCATCGCCAATCCCAACTGCTCCACTATCCAGATGGTGGTAGTCTTAAAGCCCTTGCACGATGTGGCTCGGATTAAAAGGATCGTTGTCTCTACCTATCAGTCTGTCTCTGGCTGGGGAAGGGAGGCCATGGAGCAACTCGAAAGGGAAACAAAGGAAATAATTAGCAAGCAAGAAAGTGAGATCGTCAAACAAGTTTTGCCTTGTCAGATTGCTTTTAATGTAATTCCTCAGATAGATGACTTCCTAGAGAGTGGTTATACCAAGGAAGAGATGAAGATGGTGAACGAGACGAGAAAGATTATGGAGGACGATTCTATCCAGATCACCGCTACCTGCGTGAGGGTTCCGGTCTATATCGGCCACTCCGAGGCCATAAATATCGAAACAGAGAGAAAATTAACCGCCCAAGAGGCAAAGGAGGTACTATCCCAAGCACCGGGAGTAAAGGTTATTGATAATCCGAAAGAAGCGAAGTATCCTATCCCCATTGATGCTATAGGAAAGGACGAAACCTTCGTGGGTAGAATTCGAGAGGACGAATCGATAGAAAATGGTCTAAACCTCTGGGTGGTCTCGGATAACCTGAGGAAGGGAGCAGCCCTAAACACCATCCAGATCGCCGAACTTTTGATTGAGAAGGAACTGATTTAAAAACCAAAAGTAAGGAAGATCAACCTCTAGCAGGAGCTTTAGGCTTCTGCTTTTTCATTGGAAGAGATAGCATGCCGAATATAAGACTTACTATTGCATATGAAGGGACGAACTATAGTGGGTGGCAGAGGCAAACCAGGATCCAGAAGAAAACCATACAGGGAATCTTAGAAGATACATTGAGTAAGATTACTAAGGAGAGGATTAGAGTAATTGGGGCGGGAAGGACAGATGCCGGAGTCCATGCTCTGGGTCAGGTGGCAAACTTCAGGACAAAGAAAAGGATCTCTCCAGAGGAATTCAAGAAGGCCTTAAATAGCCTGCTTCCCAAAGACATAGTAATAAGAAAAGCCCAACGAGCAAAGAATAATTTCCAGGCCCAATTCGATGCTAAAAGTAAGTACTATAGATATATCATCTACCAAGGCCCCACTCCTTCCCCCTTCCTAAGGAATTATGCCTTCTATATCCCCTATAGACTTAACCTAAAAGCTATAAAGGAAGGGGCAAAGTATCTGATCGGTAAACACAATTTCTCTTCCTTTCAACTCTCTGGCTCCACCGCCCAAAACCCAGTCCGCACCATCACCAAACTAACGATAACTCCTTACCGGGGTTACCGTTCACCTAAGAGTAGACTCATCTCTATCGATTGTGTAGCCGACGGTTTCCTCTACGGAATGGTGCGAAGTATCGTGGGCACTTTAATTGAGGTAGGAAAAGGGAAGATTAGCCCTTCCAAAGTAGAAGAGATCCTGAGAGCCCACGATCGCAGACTAGCCGGCCCCACCGCCCCTGCCCAAGGCCTCTACCTTATAAGAGTAAGATACTAAAAGTTTCACTTGACCCTGCCCCTTCATTGTGCCATAATATCTATATCTTCTAATGAAGGGGTAGGGTTGGTAGAAAGGCGACCTTATAATCACAAGGAGAAGGATATGAGAGGAACCTACTCTGCGAAGAAAAGGGATATTAAGAGGAAATGGTATCTGATAGATGCGCGGGGACAGATTCTAGGCAAGGTAGCGG
>DLMW01000057.1:9336-11981 GCA_002478245.1 bacterium UBP18_UBA7526 | reverse complement strand
AGGAATGGATAGATTTGGTGCCCAAAGCAGTAAACTCCTTACATAAGGATATAGATGAGATGCTCACCTTCTTTAGCTTTCCTATAGAGCAGAGGAAGAGGATGTGCACCATGAGTTGCCTTACCAATGCCTAAAAGTTCCAGATCGCATCATCCTAGAGAAATTTACCCAATTTTATTGACATTACCGAGTCAGCTTGCGGCTTGACTTTTGGGAATGGATGGGATATACTGTAAAGCGAAGAGATTTCTGTATTTTTTAGACCTTTTCCAGAAATCTCAATGAAGTAATTGTAGAACTGAGAGCTAGCTTAAGAGATAAACGAAGCACATAAGGCACAGGCATTATCTTGTTTAAAGGTGGCAGAGAAAAGAGTAGGATTAATCCTTAACTTTGCCAGAGAAACACTGGGAATAAAAAGAATCGTTAATAAATACTGACTGGTCAGCGTTTAAGTTCGGCGTCTCGGCGATTAAGTTCTGTGTTTTGGCGTCAAAGGGAGGCAAGATAATGGCCACGGTGATTAGATTGAAGAGGATGGGGACGAAGAAGAAGCCCTTCTATAGATTGGTAGTCACTGATTCGCGAAAAGCGGTGGCGGGGAAGTACGTTGAGGCCCTGGGATACTACGATCCCAGGAAGAGGCCAAAAGTAATCAACATCAATAAAGAGAAGGCATGGGAGTGGCTCAAGAAGGGAGCAAGGCCTTCAGATACTGTGAGGAGCCTATTCCAGAGAGAGGGGATCCTGCCACGGAAAGGGGAGACAGTGAAACGGGAAAGAGAAAGATTAATGCAAAATCAATGACGTTTTGGTGATTGCAAAGGAGGGGCGGGGTGAAGGAACTGATTGAGTATGTTGCCAAATCTTTGGTCGATGATAAGGATAGGGTAGAGGTGAGGGAGATAGAAGAGGAAGGAGGAATAACTGTCTTAGAGTTGCGCACGGCGCCTGAGGAACTGGGGAAGGTGATTGGAAAGAGGGGAAAGATAGCAAATGCCCTGCGCATCCTCTTGAATGCCGCAGCGGCCAAGGCGGGCAAGAGGGCCATTCTGAAGATTACGGAATGAACTTGGTAAATATTGGAAAGGTGGTTGCTACCCAGGGAAGCAAGGGAGAGGTAAAGGTCGCTCTTTTAACCGATTTCCCAGATAGGTTCCGAGACCTGAAGAGGGTCTATCTAGTCCAAAAGGGGAAAGAGCCCATTACCGCAGAGATAGAGAGGACCTGGCACCACAAGGGATTTATCATCTTAAAGATCAAAGGCTATGATGATATTGGAAAGGCATCGGAGTTGAAGAATTCTTTTATTGCCATTCCCAAAGAAGAGCGTATGAAGCTGAAGAGGGATGAGTATTATATCGACGATCTCATGGGTCTTGAAGTGGAGAATGAAGAAGGAGAAGGATTGGGGAAGATCGTTGATGTCATAAGAAACCCAGGCAATGACATCTATGTTGTGAGAAACGATAAGGAGTTATGGATTCCAGCTACAAAGGAAATAATTAAAAGAATCGATCTAGAGAATAAGAAAATGATTATTCATATGATGGAGGGTCTGTGAGGATCGACATCTTGACCCTTTTCCCTGATATGGTAAAAGGGCCTCTTGAGGAGAGTATACTGAAGAGGGCTCAGGAGAAGGGGTTGGTGAAGATAAATGTTTTGGATATTCGCTCCTTTACCCATGATAAGCATAGGAAAGCAGACGATGCTCCCTATGGTGGGGGAGTAGGGATGGTCTTAAAACCAGAGCCCATATTTGAGGCCGTGGAATCTATAAAGACCAGGGAAGCACGGATTATTCTCTTGACACCACAGGGGAAGAGGTTTGATCAGGGGATGGCGAAGGAGTTAGCAAAAAAGAAGCACCTGGTCTTCATCTGTGGCCATTATGAGGGAGTAGATGAGAGAATAAAGGGAATGGTAACGGATGAGATATCCATTGGTGATTATGTCCTCACGGGTGGGGAATTGGCCGCTCTGGTAGTCATCGATGCCCTGGTGCGCCTCATTCCTGGGGTTTTGGGGAAAGAGGAATCTATCCTCTGCGACTCCTTCTATTCTGGCCTCCTGGACTATCCCCACTATACTAGGCCAGAGGAGTATAGGGGAATGAGGGTGCCGGAGGTGCTCTTGAGCGGAGATCATGAAAGAATCGCCCGATGGAGGAGGAAGGAGGCCCTGAGAAGAACCCTAAAGAGGAGGCCTGACCTATTAAAAGAGATCGAGTTATCTGGCGAGGATAAGGGATTATTAAGGGAGATTGAGAAGGGATGATCGTGGGGAAGGAATTAGAGTTTAGACCAGGGGATGAAGTCAGGGTATATATTAAGATTAAGGAGAAGGATAGGGAAAGGATCTCTATCTTTGAAGGGATAGTGACCAGAAAGAAGAAGGGGCCTCAGGGGTCCTTTACTGTGAGGAAGGTCTCCTATGGGGTGGGGGTGGAGAGAACCTTTCCCCTCAATTCTCCTGGAATAGATAGGGTTGAGGTTACCAAGAGGGGTAGGGGAAGAAGGGCCAGGCTCTATTATTTACGCCCCCCCCATTAGAGATAGGTTAAGAGGGCATGTTTTATACCTATGTAATGAGAAGCAAGGAAGATGGTAAATGGTATGCAGGGTCTACCAATAATCTACGCC
>DLMW01000057.1:7453-9175 GCA_002478245.1 bacterium UBP18_UBA7526 | reverse complement strand
TTGATGTGAAACTATCTACGGGCTGAAATTATCAACGGGGCTATCCCTAACGGAGTAAAAAATGAGAAGAAAGAAATCTATCTTGAGGGAATGGATAGAGGTAATTATTACTGCTTTCTTTTTCTATCTTATCATTGTGACCTTCATCATTCAGAGTTTCCATATCCCTTCTTCGAGCATGGAGCCCACCTTGAAGGTAAGGGATAGACTATTTGCCTGTAAGTTCAGTTATGGGCTCTCCCTCCCCTTTACGGATAGGAAGGTCTTTCAGCGCCATCCCAAGAGAGGGGATGTCATAGTCTTTCGCTATCCTGGGGATCCTTACCAGAGGCTCTCTATCCGGCTCACTGCCCCCCCCGTTTATTTTTTGACCTTCAGAAAGATAAACCTCGATCCCCATAAGGACTATATTAAGAGGGTCATCGGACTCCCTGGAGAGGTATTTGAGATCCGGGAAGGGAAGGTCTATATAAACGACAAACCCCTGAATGAACCCTATGCCTATCGTTCGCTAGCGGACCTCTCCTTGAATCATTACGGACCGCTAATGGTTCCTTTTGATTCTTACTTCATGATGGGCGATAATCGACAGCACTCAAGCGATTCCCGGATATGGGGATCCCTAGAGAGGAAGTATATCAAGGGAAAGGCCTTATTCATCTACTGGCCACCCAATAGGATGAGAGTAATCAGATGAGGGACATGAGAAGGTATGAGAGGAGGGCAGGGAAAGAAGGATATAGATTGATCGCTGGGGTGGATGAGGTGGGGAGGGGGCCATTGGCTGGTCCGGTAGTGGCCTGCGCCCTCATTCTCCCTTCAAAATGTCGGATAAAGGGTCTGGATAGCTCAAAGAGATTGAGCCCCAAGAAGAGGGAGGAGCTCTATTCCATAATTAAAGAGAAGGCCTTAGCCATTGGATTGGGAAGGGTGGGGGAGAGGAAGATAGATGGGATAAATATCCTAAAAGCAACCCACCTTGCCATGAAGAGAGCCGTTTCCCATCTAAGAGTCGAGCCAGATCTATTACTAGTCGATGGATTTGAGATTCCAGGAGTGAAGATCCCTCAGAGAGCCATTGTGAGAGGGGATGAGAAGAGCGCCTCTATCGCTAGTGCTTCCATTATTGCCAAGGTTACCAGGGATAGATTGATGCTAAGATACCACAAGAGGCATCCAGAGTATGGCTTTCACAGGCATAAAGGATATGGAACCAAAAGACACCTAAAGGCCCTTAAGGTACATGGCCCTTCTCGGATTCACAGAGAGACCTTCTCTGGAGTTCACCCCGTTAGATAGGGGCAAAGGCATGACCAGAGAGAGACAGGAATTAGGAATAGCAGGGGAAGAGATAGCCTTCGAGTTCTTAAGGAAGAAGGGATATCGTATCTTAGAGAGGAATTACAAGACCCCCTTGGGGGAGATAGACATCATTGCTCAGGATAAGGATCGTCTGGTCTTTGTTGAGGTTAAGTCCCTATCCGATATCAGTTATATCTTTCCTCAAGAGACGGTCGATAAGAAAAAGCAACAGCAGATAATAAGGGCTGCCCTATCCTATCTCAAGGCAAAGGGCCTAAAGGATGCCGACTGCCGGTTTGACTGTGTGGCGGTCATCTTCTCTCCAGACAGGGAGCCAGAGGTGGAGCTTTTTAAGGATGCCTTTCAATCGGATGATAGATACCTTTACTAAAGAATAGTGATCAATGTTACTTAAGGTTA
>DLMW01000057.1:0-7257 GCA_002478245.1 bacterium UBP18_UBA7526 | reverse complement strand
GAAATATGCCTTTAAGGGATATATCTGTTGAATTTTCTAACGGGGCTTACCGTAAACCATATACCAATTATTACCGATCACAGACGACCCCGACTGAAGGGAGGATAGATGGTGGGTTTGGCCAAGGTCTATAGTAGTGCGGTACTGGGAATAGAAGCCTATTCTGTTGAGGTAGAGGTAGACATCGCCAAGGGCCTTCCCTCGTTCAATACTGTGGGATTACCCGATGTGGCGGTAAAAGAATCAAAGGATAGGGTTAAAGCCGCCATAAAGAACTCTGGCTTCAAATTCCCGACAAAGAGGATTACGGTCAACCTTGCTCCGGCAGATGTTAAGAAGGAAGGTTCCCTATTCGATCTACCCATTGCCTTAGGGATCTTAGCGGCTACCGGTCAGATGGAGAAGGCAGAATTTAAGAGATACGTCATCTTAGGGGAGTTATCCCTGGATGGGGGAGTGCGTTCCATCCCTGGTGCCCTACCCATTGCCCTATTCAGTCAGAAAGAGGGAAGGGAGGGAATTATCTTTCCTCTGGATAATAGGGCAGAGGCCGCGGTAGTAAAGGGTCTCAATGTCTATCCTGTGGAAAACCTCTCCCAGACAGTAGATTTCTTAATAGGGAAGAGAAAGATCGAACCCTTCTCCTTAGACTTAGAAGGGGTCTTTGAGAAGGAGAGAGAATACAAGGTGGATTTTACCGATGTCAAGGGACAGGAGCATGCCAAGCGGGCCTTAGAGGTAGCGGCAGCGGGAGGGCACAATGTGATCATGATCGGTCCTCCTGGCTCAGGAAAGACCATGCTCGCTCGAAGACTCCCCACCATCATCCCAGATATGACTTTAGAGGAGGCCTTGGAGACGACAAAGATCCACTCCATCGCGGGCCTCATCCCTCCCCAGGTAGCACTCATCGCCACCCGTCCCTTCAGAAGTCCCCACCATACCGCCTCAGACATTGCCTTGATTGGAGGAGGAAGGATCCCCCGGCCAGGAGAGGTGAGCCTCTCCCATCATGGGGTTCTATTCTTAGATGAACTACCAGAGTTTAAGAGAAACGTCCTAGAGGTCCTGCGCCAGCCACTGGAGGATGGGGTAGTTACCATATCGCGGGCAGTTACCTCCCTTGCCTATCCTGCCCAATTTATGCTTGCTTGCGCCATGAACCCCTGCCCCTGCGGCTTCTTTGGTGATCCAGTCAATGAGTGCACCTGTACCCCTCCCAAGATTCAGAAGTATCGCTCAAGGATATCTGGGCCACTTCTGGACAGGATCGATATCCACTTAGAGGTTCCCCGAGTGAAGTATAGGGAGCTTGCCTCTCAAAAGACAGGGGAGAGATCGGAGGTAATAAAAAAGAGGGTGAATAGGGCAAGGCTCATCCAACAGAAGAGGTTCCAGGGTCGAAAGGGGATGTTCTGCAATGCCCATATGGAGACCAAAGAGATCCGGGAGTTCTGCAAGATAACGAGCGAATCCCAGGACCTCATTAAGTTGGCCATCACCCAGTTAGGCCTCTCAGCAAGGGCCTACGATAGGATACTGAAGGTCTCGCGCACCATTGCTGATTTAGAGGGAAAACCGGATATCGAACCGGCCCATGTCTCAGAGGCCATCGGCTACCGCAGCCTGGATCGAACCCTCTGGATGTAAGAGGTGAATCATCGCGGATATTGGGGCATAGATGATGGTGGATCGTAGGCACGATACATATCCATGCATGGTACTCATTCGCCTCGCCTTTTTTCTCCTGTTCACCGTTCACTGTTCACTGTTCACTATTAGTAATGCCTGGGCAGATCTCTTCTCCTATACGGATGAGAAGGGTCGGGTCTATCTTACCGATCGGCCGGATGACCCGAGATATAAATTGGTTATGAGACTAGAGGATAAAGAGGACAACTTTAATCACCTCATCGATAAATTTGCCCAAAAGTATCATCTCGACCCCCTGCTCATAAGGGCGGTCATCAAGGTGGAGAGCGACTTTGAGGTTAAGGCCCTATCGCGGAAAGGGGCGCAGGGCCTGATGCAGATCATGCCTCAGACAGCAGCCCATTTGGGAGTGGAGGATGTCTGGGATCCCCGGCATAATATTGAGGGGGGAGTAAAGTATCTGCGCCAGATGTTCGATAAGTTCAACAATAGTTTATCCTTAGCTTTGGCAGCCTATAATGCCGGACCGAGTAAAGTAGAATACTATGGAAGAATACCTCCCTATCCTGAGACCCAGAGGTTTGTGAGGGCAGTGATAAAGTACTACCAGCATTACAAGACGCGCGATGCCTTCTACATCTATATCGATGAAAATGGGCATATCTACCTCACCAATATCCCCAAGGGTCCGCCCTATAAGAGGATATATTAAAGGAGGGGTGCGGGATGAATATCGGGATCTGTGGAAAGGCAGGGACGGGGAAGACAGCGGCCGCTGATCATCTCGTCAAGAAGTATGGCTATAAACGGCATGCCGTTGCTGATGAGGTGAAGAGGATTGCCGTAAGGCTTTTCAAAATGAAAGGAAAGGACAGAAAGTTATTGCAGGATATCGGATTTAAGATGAGGGAGATCCGGCCCAGTGTCTGGATCGATTTTCTCATAGATAGGATAAAGGGAAAGAATAAGATCGTGGTGGATGATGTGCGCTATCCCAATGAATATGAAGCACTGAAGAAGGAGGGTTTTAAGATAATAAGGGTGGTTGCTGATCGGGAGATCTGCATCAAGAGGCTGACCGAAAGGGATGGCACGGCGGCCATTGAGAGATTGGAGGATGAGAGCGAGACGGCCATGGATGGGGTAAAGATAGAGAATGTCCTGGATGGCAATCTCCCCCTAGAAGAGATGCGCGCCCAACTCGATGAACTTCTAAGGGCCCTAAACACAAATCAACGTGAAAACGCAAACCATCGCAAAGACGCGAATCAATGCGAATAAATTCGCGAGAATTCGCGTTTAGGAGGAAGAGATGGCTTTGACTAGTGAGGAGAAAGAGAGGATCTTAGAGGAGGAGAGGATAAGGCGCTCCCTTAAGGATCCAGGACTGGCCGGGGTCTATTCCTTTCTATGGACTGGACTGGGTCAGATCTATAATGGCCAGATCAATAAGGGGCTAATCCAGATGGCCCTCTCTGCTTTGGGGATGATCCTGGTCATCATAGGCGCTATCCTCATCTACTTCGCTTGCTTAGAAGTAAGGGTTTCTATTTTAGGGATTGTCTTGTTAGCGGTGGGCATCCTGGGAATCGGCCTCTTGGGAATCCATTCTATCAGGGATGCTAAGGAGAATGCCCAGAGGATCAGCGCTAAGAGGATAGAGTAGGAATAATAACATTTAGGCATATTATCCTCATAAAAGGAATTTCTAACGGGTTGACTTCTTCTTAAGGAATGTGATATAAAAGAAGATGGAGGAGGCTTTAAGATGCTACTGATCCTGTTGATCGGGGTATTAGTCGCTGGCTGTGCCCAAGGAGGTGAGGAGTTGGAGAGAATAGAAGGAAAGAGGATATTAATGATTATTGCCTCCAGTAACTTCCGGGATGAGGAGTATAGAGAGCCCCGCAAGATTCTGGAGGCCCAGGGAGCGAAGGTGACCGTTGCCTCTTCTACCTTAGAGGGTTGTCGAGGAATGCTCGGCCTCTATGTCCAGCCCGACATTCTCCTTAACCGGGTTAAGGCAGAGGATTATGACGGGATTCTCTTTATCGGCGGTTCGGGGTCGAGTGAGTACTGGGATAATAAGATTGCCCATACTATCGCTCAAGAAGCGGTGAAGCAGAATAAGGTTCTGGGAGCCATCTGCATCGCTCCCGTAACCTTAGCCAATGCGGGAGTATTGAAGGGCAAAAGAGCAACCGTCTGGCCTTCAGAGGGGCCCAGACTACGCAACCTGGGAGCGCAATACGTTCCCTCCAGTGTTCAGGTCGATGGAAAGATCGTTACTGCTGATGGCCCAAGGTCAGCCAAAGCCTTTGGGGAGGCGATAGTAAAGGCCCTCGCTGGCAAATAAGAAATAAAGGATGTCGGGAAGGCCTATCCTTAATCTGGGATGGGCCTTCCTTTTTTATCTGAAAGTAGAGGATCTTGAAATGACTTTAAAGAGAATCTCCTTAGCGGTATTGTCTGGATTACTCTTAATATCTTCCTTTCCTCCCTTCAATCTCCCCATTCTTGTCTGGTTCGCCTTAGTACCACTCTTCTTGGCCATTAAGGATACCAAAATTAAAGAGGCAGCTAACTTAGGAGCGATTACTGGTCTGGTTCTCTACTCTGGGAGCCTTTGGTGGTTCATCCGTCTCTTCGGCCTAAGCATTACCTGCCTGGGTCTTTTCTCCCTCCTGGCCCTATTCATCGCCCTCTTCTCCACTCTCCATCGCTTCATTGCCTTAAATCTTTTAACGGCTCCTATTATCTGGGTAGCGATTGAGTTCTTCAGGAGTGAGTGCTATCCTCTGAAATTTACCTGGCTTTCCCTGGGTTATAGTCAGGGGCAGAATCTTCCCTTATTGCAATCTGCTTCTCTCTTCGGGGTATACGGGATTTCCTTCCTAATTGTCTTAGTGAATGCCACCATCGCCCGTTCTCTAGGCGAAGTCCGAAGTCCGAAGTCCAAGGTCCAAAAGATTCTCCCAGTCATAATAGGAGCAATAGTCATTGGTGTCTTCTTCATTTACGGTAAGTGGGTTGTAACCGGATCAAGGATCCAGCCGCCAAAGGCGGGGATCAAGGTGGCCATTATCCAGGATGAATCCCATAGTCTATCCCGTCTTTCCTCCTTGACCCTTCAGACAACTAAAGAGAGGGTAGATCTGGTCATTTGGCCAGAGTATAGCCTTCCCTATTTCTACATTGATAAGGAAGAGAAATTTAAAGAACTCGCCAATTTAGCAAAAGAGGTAAAGAGCCATCTCATTGTTGGAGTCATAGACTCTGCTCAAGTTCCTGATAAATTCATCAACAAGGCCCTAATCTTTTCTCCCCAAGGGGATTTGATGGGAGAGTATATTAAGATCCATACTGTTCAATTCGTGGAGAGCCTCCTCATCCCAGGAAGGGAGGCAAGGGTCTTCAATACTTCCTTAGGAAAATTGGGCATTGAACTCTGCTATGACCTGGACTATACTGACCTCACTCGGGCCTTGGTCAAGAATGGGGCTGGAGTTCTCATCGTTCCCAACTATGATCCCAAGAGATGGGGAAGGGTCCAACATATCCAGCATTCTGCCCTGAGCCCTCTTCGGGCAGTAGAGGCCAGAAGATATATTGTGCGGGTAGCGAGTTCGGGAATCTCACAGATTATCGACCCCTATGGTCGGATAATAGAGAAATTAGATTTTGGCATCTCAGATATTTTAATTGGTGAGGTAAAATTAAATGAGGAGGTTTCCTTTTACGCCAGATATGGTTTTATTTTCCCCTACCTCTGCCAGGGAGTTACTATCCTTCTATTTCTCTCTGCTATCTTCAAAAGGAAAAGGATGTGAGAGAATTCCTCAAGATTCTTCTTGTCTTGATTCTGATTGTAGCTATTTATCAGGCCTTTGACTACAACACCAGAGAAGAGAGGAGGTTAAAGATCATCATCAATCGGGGGAAGGAGGCCATCGAAAGGGAGGACTTGGCGGAATGCATGAGGTACATTTCCCAGGACTATTCTGACGAATATGGCCAGAGCTATCAATCGATAAAAAAGGATGCCCAGGAAGCATTTGCGGAATATGATGAGATTAACATCTGGATAAGAAAGAGGGAGATTATTTTGAAAGGTTCGAAGGCCCAGGTAAACCTGGGAGTCATCGTCTCTGCCCAAAGCCTAGAGACCGGCCCCATTAAGGGTCAGGAGAGATTCACCCTATACTTCAGAAAAGAGAATGGTAAGTGGAGGATCATCAAAGCCTCATTCCCTAAAGATGGGGGTTGACATCCACTAAAGAGGTATGATAAAGTAATTTTAGAATAATTCTGCGGGAGGAGACTTTAAATGGCACTTCACGCCACATTCATTAAAGCGATAAGAGAGGCCCTGGAGAAGAAGGGCTGGAGCATGAGAAGGGCTGCCCGGGAAGCAGGTCTGGACTCCAGTTTCCTTTCCAAGGTATTGAGCGGAAAGCGCAACCCTCCCTCAGATGAGAGAGTAATTATTAGATTAGCCCAGAAGTTGGATATTGACCCGGATAGCTTAGTTATCTATGCGGGAAGGATCCCAGCAAGGTATCAGAAGGATTTAGAGAAACCAGGAGCGATAAGGCTCTTAAGCAGGGCACGTGCTATACCTTCAGTGGAGGCACCGGCTGAGAGAGTGAAAAAGATTAAGAAGGTGGTCAAAGAAGAGATGCCTGATGAGCTCCTTTAGACGCGAATCTAAAAGATGCGAATTAGGATGGCTGCCCTAAGGGGCATTTTTTATTAGAGGAGGAATGAGAGGTGATCAGGTACACCTGTGATATGTGCGGGAGGGAGATAAGGCCTCATACCCTGAGGTATAAGGTAAGTATCGATGTCATCGCCGCCTACGATACCTTAGTCATTACCAAGGAGGATTTGAAGAAGGATTTCCAGAAGGAGATTAAGAGGCTCCTGGAGAGGATGAAGGACATGGATGAGGAGGAACTAATGGAGGAGATCTGGAAGAACTTCTCCTTTGACCTCTGTAAGAAGTGCCGGGATATCTATCTTAAAAGCCCTCTGGGTTTAGTATCTACTGAAGAGCTTTGACTTTTCTTCTGATGTATGATATTCTTATATCAGAAAAGGGAGTAAAAGGCCTTGTAATGCCTTCCAATCTGGGGAGGGATAGATGGTTAAGAGAAAGCCCAGAAGCCCGGAAGAAGAGTATATGAAGGAAGTCCATGATGAGGAGATGAGAGCAGAGCATGAAGAGTGGCGGGAAGAAGAGGAGATAGAGAAGGAGAAGAAGAGAGAGAGGTTCAAGGATTATCAGAAGGAGAGGATAAAGAGGGACTATCTTATTAAGAGACAGAGGAAGGAGAAGTTCCTAGGCGGAGTAAGGGGAAAGCCTACCCGGGGACCGCGGGGAGCCCACAAGTAAGTAAAAAATGGAAAATGAAAAATTCTCTCAGATAAGAGATTGGTTGATTCTGAAAGCAATACCCGGGATTAGCGATAGTCTATATAAGAGATTGATTGAAGAGTTTGGCTCACCAAAGGGGGTCTTTGGGGCAAAAGAAACCGAACTTCTCCAAATTCCGGAGATAAGAAGGGATGTTATCCAGGCCATTGTAGAGGAAAAGACGGATG
>DLMW01000046.1:8864-10604 GCA_002478245.1 bacterium UBP18_UBA7526 | reverse complement strand
ATTCAAATTCCGATACCTCAAGAGATCCCCTTCGGGATTATCTTGCTTTGGTCCTGGAAAACCAGTCTTAGGGGAGCTTGCCCTATTAGAGATGTAGGAGAAAGATTATATCTTATAACAGAGCTACGAGAAGCAAAAAAGAAGTTTTTAGGTAGATACTGAAGTTAATCTATGGTCGCCTTTGGGCGACCTACCTCTAACGGGGCTGAGCCAGAATGGTGGTTACCACATTGTTCCCAAATCCTCCGAAGTTAACCGCCATCCCGTATTTGGGGTTCTTTACCTGCCTCCCCTCCTCTGCCTCACCACGCAACTGTTTTACCAGTTCATGTATCTGGGACAGGCCGCTCGCCCCTACGGGATGGCCCTTGGCCTTCAGGCCTCCAGAAGGATTGATGGGCAGTCTTCCCTCTGGTCTGGTCTCACCCGCTTCCACCGCTTTAATGGCCTCTCCCTTCTTAAAGAAGCCCACCTCTTCTGCCAGACAGAGCTCCAGGATGATGAAGGCATCGTGGAGCTCAGCGAAGGAGATATCCCCAGGACCCACGCCCGCCATCTTATAGGCCCTTTCGGCAGAGAGCCGCACTGCCTTTAGATCCAGGGGATCCTTTCTACTGTGGAGGCAGTGGGTATCGGTAGCTGAGCCGATCCCAGCTACAGGCACCGGCTTTTTCTTAAAGCGCTGGGCCGCATCCAGAGAACAGAGCACGACTGATGCCGCTCCATCTGAGACGGGACAGATGTGGTACATACGCAAGGGCTCAGCAACATAGGGATTGATGACCGGAGCGTCCCTGGTATCGGCTATGGCTTCTAAGGTTACCGGAAGCTGCACATGGGCAAAGGGATTCTTGGCCGCATTCTCATGGTCCTTGACCGCTATCATGGATAGTTGTCTTTCAGTAAGACCGTATCTCTCCATATAGGCCCTGAGGAAGATGCCGCCAAAAGCAGCCAGGGTCAGACCATAGGGATATTCTGCCTGGGGATGGGAGAGAGTGGCCACAAAGTCGGTTGCCTCCCAGCCCGTAACCCGTCTCATCTGTTCCCCAGCAGTGACCAGGACCACATCGGCCATTCCACTAGCGATGGCCATATAACCTACCTTGAAGGCTGAGGAACCAGAGGCCGGGCCATTGCTCACCAGCTCGGCTGAAGCCGGCTCCAGATTGAGAGTAGAGACCAGGGCAGACTCAATGCCTGTCTGATGATTGAGTATCCCTGCTCCCATGTTGCCCACCACGACCTGGTCGATCCCCCCAGCGATGCCCGCATCCTCCATGGCATTTAAGGAGGCATAGGCCATGATGTCGACCAGCTCATAGTCGCTCAAGTTCCCAAACTTGGTATGCCCGATTCCTACAACTCCCACTTTCTTCATCGCGCCCACCTCGGCTTCCACCCCGGTAGCTGGGGATACTTTTCAGGGGGAATAAGAGTATCTGCCTTCTTCAGAAGATCCTCAGGCACCGGACGGGTACCGGTGACCAATCTCTCTTTACTAGCGAAGTAGAGTTCCCTGGTCAGAACATAGGTAGGTACCCCTCCCAGTTCATGTTGTACTGAGAAGCGGGGCGCGAGCTGATATTCGATTATCCATCTGCGAAAACCGATGGGGCTTTCAGCCACGATCAATACCTCTTTCTGATTCAGGATCTCCATATGGTACTCCATCTTGGCAGCAAACATCTGTGCCCCACAGCGCAGGCCCCTCTTTATGGTCATGGTATGATAACTCAT
>DLMW01000046.1:8357-8577 GCA_002478245.1 bacterium UBP18_UBA7526 | reverse complement strand
AGCAGAGGGATCTCCTCCCTCTTCACCTCTCGGATGACCATCTTCTCTCCAGAGGCTAAGGTGATGTACTTAGGTGGATAGGGTGCCATCTCCCTCTGGGGTGGACGGAGCTTCATCTCCAATTCATAGCCCATGTCCATAGATACCTCCTCTCAAATTTACCTTTTTCATTTTGCATTTTTTATTTTTCCACTCTCCCTCTTTCTAGTATCTTCACTGC
>DLMW01000046.1:0-8119 GCA_002478245.1 bacterium UBP18_UBA7526 | reverse complement strand
CCGATGATGGCCAAGACCTCTCCCGCCCTCAGCCTCTTTATTGAGGAGACGACAAATAAGGCCGCCGATTCCATGGAGGTGGCCAGAACATCTGAGCGATACCAGGCCTTCCACATCTCCTCATTATATTCCGCTAAAGGAAGATCCTTCGCCCCTTCAGTATAGAAGGCATCCTTGCAGTGGACGATTCCCGTATGATGAGGAAGACCCAACCTCTTAGCTGCTTCTACTAAGGCATTGGTCACCTCTAAATTGGCGACTGCGGGATAACTCAAGGGGACATACTGTCTGGTCGTCCCTTCTTCCCTCACTGCTCCTGTAGAGATGACCACATCACCCAATTTCACTTCCTTCTGTAAGGAGCCAGCGGTTCCCACCCTGATGAAGGTATCTGCTCCGATCTTTGCCAGCTCCTCAATAGCTATAGCCGTAGAGGGACAGCCAATTCCCGTAGAGGTCGTAGAGATCTTTATTCCCGCGACTTTACCAGTGAATGTTCTATACTCCCGGTTAAAGGCCATCTCTTCCGCTTCATCAAAATACTTGGCAATGATCTCTGTCCTTGCCGGATCACCAGGAAGTAGCACATACCTTCCCACATCCCCCTTCTTCAGACCGATATGATACTCTCTCTCCATAATTCCTCCATTTCTTCAAGGGTTAGAAGGGGATAAACCCTTGCTCACCCCTGTTCATTATTCCTCAAAGGCCACAATTCTACAGAATGCCGATTCCCCACCCATAAACTTCCAGGGGAAGCAGCCCACCATGGTTCGCTTATTCAACACCTTATCTATCTCTCCTCCTAAGTTCTCAGCATGGATGATATCCTGGGGGAATAGTTGGATGTGCATCAGTTGATAATGGTCGGCAGGGAAGATCTCTTCCATGGTCTTCTTATACTTCTTTTTGAAGTACTCGTTACACTCCTTGGCAAGCGGGGGCATCCAGTCCCTTATCTTGGTATTCATGGGATGGTCTGCGCTCCCACAATCTACCCCAATCCATTTAATCTCCATCTTCTTGCACCAATCAGCAAACTCCATAGTGGGTCCCGGGTGCTTACACATATACCTCACCTCATCCGCCTCTGGCTGATCCCAGGCATACCTATGGTATCCAGTATTGATAATCAGAATATCCCTCTTCTTCACCTCCACCCTGTCCATAACATCCTTTGAGGTATAGATACCATAATCCTCTGCCATATCCGATAGATCAACTACTGCTGCCTCGCCATAGAGATCCTCCAAAGGAATAGAAGCAATATCCCTTCCGTGAGTACAGAAGTGTAATGCTCCATCCAAGTGGGTCCCCACATGGTTGGAGGTAGTGATCAGTTGACCATTGGCCCCATTAGGAGCCAACCTCTTAAAGAACTTCACCTGCAGGGGCTCATAGGTCGGCCAGGCAGGCGTAAGAACACTTAACGGCTGAGTAAGATCAATCAGTTTCATTCCAGTTTCCCCCTTATTAATCGAAGATTACGGTTTTATTTCCATAGACCAAGATCTTATTCTCCAAGTGGAGCCTTACCGCCCGGGCCAGGACAACCTTCTCTATATCCCTTCCCTTACGGATAAGGTCTTCCACAGAGTCCCGATGGCTCACCCGAACCACATCCTGCTCAATGATGGGACCTTTGTCCAACTCTTCCGTAACATAATGGGCGGTAGCCCCGATGATCTTAACCCCTCGCTCGTGCGCCTGATGATAGGGTCTTCTACCAACAAAGGCAGGAAGGAAGGAGTGATGGATATTGATGATCCTGTTCTTGAAATGGGAAATAAACTCTGGACTTAGGATCTGCATATACCGCGCCAGGACGATGAACTCTATCCTATGAGCTTCTAACTCTGCAAGTTCCTTTTTTTCCTGAGTTGCTTTTGTCCTCCGGTCTATGGGATAGGTGAGATATTCAACTCTGAAATTCTCTGCCACTTCTTTTAAGTCCGGATGGTTACTGACTATTAGGGGGATCTCCGAGCGGAGTTCACCTGCCCTATGTCTCAAGAGAAGGTCATAGAGGCAGTGCCCTTCCTTTGAGACGAAGATGGCCATCTTAGGGATGTGGTCTGAGAAACGCAGATTCCAGTCCATCTTGAACTTCTGGGCTAAGGGGATAAAAGCATGGGCCAGTCCCTGGCGGGGGATCTTAAAGTCTTGAAGTTCCCACTCCACCCTCATGAAGAAGATTTTTCCTAAAGCATCTAGGTGCTGATCTGCATGGACGATATTACCATTATTCTTATAGATGAACTCCGAGACACTGGCCACAATCCCTTTCCGATCCGGACAGGAGAGAAGCAGAATAGCGTTATTATCCGATTCTACTTTCTGCGAAGTTTTAGTATCCATTCTTTTTCCCCTCCTGCTAAATCTTGAAGCCTGTTGAACTTTTACTCCCTCATCTTCTCCAGATCTACTAACTTACCATGGCTGATAACATAAAGGGGCTCCCTATGGGTCCGCAAGGCCTCATTGGTGTTCCTCTCCCCCAGAACGACGATATTGGCCACATTACCCACTTCTATTCCGAAACCCTTCACATTCATGCATCTTGCAGCATTGATGGTAATCATATCATAGAGGGTCTCCATATCCTCTAAGGTAGTCATCCAGAGGAGATGGGAGGCTAGGAAGGCAACCTCTAACATATTGTTTCTGCCATAGGGGTAGTAGGCATCTGAGATATCGTCCTGCCCCAAGGATACTAGATTACCTTCCGCAAGGAGCTCTCTTACCTGGGCATGTAACGGTCCAGTATGGGGATCGCTCACCACCCCCATCTGGGCTTTTTTGAGAAGGGCGGATAACTTCTGGAAGTAGGGCCTAGGATAGAGCGCCATGGCCCGGGCATGATGGGCCAGAGTTCGACCTATCATCCCCTCCCGGATGGTGGCCAGGGCAAGCATCTCTATGGTTCTTAAGCCTGGATCGCCAGCATCATCGACCAGCATGGAGATATCCTTATCATACTCCTTTGCTATGGCTACCATCTGATCCACATGGTCTTGGCTATCTCTCTCAGTGAATTCAATCCAGGGAATGCCTCCCACCACATCCGCTCCCATTTCCATCGTTTCCCGGATGAGTTCCACGGTTCCCGGCTCCCTGGCTATCCCATCCTGGGGGAAGGCAACCACCTGGAGTTCAACGATATCTTTGAACTCCTCCTTTACTTTCAGAAGCGATTTCAAGCCCTTGAGCTTCGCCTTGCTATCCACATCGGCAAAGGCCCGGATATGGGTTACTCCATTTAGGATAGCAAGTCTCACTGCCTTTCTCACATTGGGGATGATCCAGCCCTCATCATATCTCTCCTTCACCTTAGCCGCTAATTCAATGGCGCTCATCGCCTTACCCATCCCTTCTTCCTGGTAGGCCTTGAGCGCCTCTTCGCTCATCATCTCCAAGGTGTAGACCTTACACAGATGAAGGTGAGGATTGACAAAGGATTCGCTAACCAGCATTCCTTTGGCATCGATCTCTTGCTTCCCCTTACCCTTCATCCCTCTTCTTATCTCACTTATCTTTCCCGAAACAATAGCAATATCAACTAAATCAGGCGCTCTTCTCAATCTAGCATTCCGGATAATAAGGTCCATCATCTTTTTACCTCCTTTGCGGGGAATGCCTTTGGCAGGACCCGCTTCAGAAGAGGTTCTATACTATTTTAATTTTAGTTTGTCTGCGGCAAAGCCTAAGCCCAGTTCTTCTAACTTCCTCCTCGTGGGATAGCCGGTCTCCTCATCCCATTCCCTCAAGTTATAATACTCGGGCAACATCCTGTCTAAGTAGACCACATGGCCTTTGGCTCTCTTGGAAGGGGAGGGCTCTTTTAAGAGCCTCTCGGGCTGGGTATCGTCCTTTTTCGACATCCCCAAGAGGATATTGTAGCACCTCTGAAGATTGTATATCCTCTCCCCAATCTTCTTTAACTTAGGAACATCGATATCTAATCCCAGAGCATACTTTATTCCGGGAGTCAGGAGATCCCAATAGACAGCAGGAGGGAATAGGGTTCCAAACTTGCAGATTCCACTGGAGTCAATGACTGCACAGAACTCTTCGCCGTCCTTGACCACAAAGGGTTTATGCTTGGTCTGAATGCCATCTATGATCTCCGGCATCTTATCCTCTCCATACCTTTTGATGGCTGCTCCAGGATAGCCAGTCTCATCAATAGTGGGGAAACCTTTTAAGTGGTCCGCTCCCCGACTGGAAGTTACCTGGGCCAATCCCATGGACTGCTGGCTCCTTCCATCCTGGGCCGGGATCTCCATTCCCTTGATATGCATGGCATACTTCTCTGAGCCCCGGCCTGTCTTCTCTGCTGCTCTCTTACAGCCCTCTGCTAATAGATCACCAAACCCTTCCCTTTGGGCAATCTTCTCCAGTAAGGTGATCATGGAGTGGTAATTCCCCCAGGATAGATCCAGGCCATCCGTATCCTCTTTGGTTAATACCCCCTTCTCATAGCACTCCATGGCCCAGGAGATGGCCCCTCCGGCAGAGATGGTATCCATCCCCATACCGTCACAGATGACGTTCATCTTTATAATCGAGGCGAGGTTGCTATTGCCACACTTTGCGCCCAGAGAACATAATGTCTCATACTCCAAGGAAGAGGTCACCGTTCCTTTATACTCTCCTTCCCTTACCTCCATCACCTTATCGCAGGCGATGGGGCAGCGATAGCAGGCGCGATGCCGCACAAAGTACTTCTCATCCAATGCCTCACCACTTATCTTATCCGCCTCCTCAAAGTGTCCGGCCTTTAAGTTTCGGGTAGGAAACCTTCCCACCTCATTGACAATATTTACCAATCCTGCGGTTCCATACTTATGCTCTCCGGGAGTAAACTCATCCTCCCTTATGGCCTTCCTTGCCAAAGAGGCGGCCTTCTTGAATTCCTCTGGATTATCTAGGGAAACTTCTTTTGTTCCCCGGACGGCAATGGCTTTTAAATTTTTACTCCCCATCACTGCTCCCATTCCTGAGCGGGCGCAGGCCCGATTCTCAGTAACTACAATACAGGCAAAGCGAACCAGATTTTCTCCCGCCGGACCGATAGAGGCCACCTTTATCTTCTCATCCTTCAATTCCTCCCTAATTATCCTCTGGGTAGTAGGGGTATCCTTCCCCCAGAGATGTTTAGCATCCCTTAATTCAATCTTATCGTCTTTAATCCATAAATAGACTGGCTCCTCTGCCTTTCCCTGGAAGACGATCATATCGTAGCCAGCAAAACGCAATTCCGGAGCAAAGAAACCACCAGCATTGGCATCCCCATATATTCCAGTTAGGGGGGATTTACTGATTACCTCTAAATGGCCGCAGGAAGGCCATAGAGTACCGGTCAAGGCGCCGGTAACGAAGATGAGCCTATTCTCCGGATCTTGAGGCTCCACCTCAGGAGGAACCTCATCCCATAATATCTTTGTCCCAAAACCATTCCCTCCTAGATAATTCTCAATGAGATCATCTGGAAGGTCAAGAACCTTAACCTCTTCCTTCGTTAGATCAACCCGGATATACTTTCCATGATAACCTTTATACTTTCCCATCCTTAACCTCCCTGACAATACCCCTTATTATGATTTCTAATCATACCACAAAAAACGCAAAAGGTCAAACAAAAGTGAAAAAGCCACTACATCACATCTGACATAGTGGCTCTCTTACTTTCCTACTCTTCTACTCTGGAGTGAACCCTTGGGACTGGACACTTTAGATGGTTACAAGTTGACAAGATTTTAAACCTCGTTCTTTCTCAAAAAAGTCAGTCTCAAACTCATCCGGAGGCAGATAGCCCAATGATGAATGGAGGCGTTTCTTATTATATACCTCCTGGATGAAAAAAGGAATTCTTTTTAAAACATCACCAAGTGTCCGGTAATCCCATAGGTCTACCTCCTCATACTTCAGGGTTTTGATAAAACTTTCAGCCAGGGCATTCTCATAAGGGTTCCCTTTAGCGGCCATGCTAATCTGGAATTTATATTTCTTAAGCTCGTTGACATAATCCTCTAAAAGCATATTGAACCCCTTGATCTGAATGGTGGATACACCCTGGTGGGGGTTGTCTTTGGGTAATAGCCATTCTTAAAGCACTCAAGGTTAACCCGGTATCTAATCTTTTAGAGATGGCATAACCTATTACTTTGCGAGATAGAGCATCAAGGATGACAGCTAAATAGACAAAGGTGGTTAAGATGCGGATGTAGGTAATATCGGCAAGCCAGACCTGGTTTAGAAAGGAAATAGCTAAATCCTTAACCAGATTGGGGAATCTGGGATAAGGATGAAGGGAGTCCGTAGTTTTTATCCACTTGCGTTTTGCGACGCAAAGGAGGAAACTTTCTCTCATGATTCTTAGTACCTTCTTATGATTAACAAGCCAGCCTTCGCGCTTAAGCTGGGCGGTAATCCTGCGATACCCATAGCGGATAAACTGGCAGGCTATCTCCTCAATGCACCCCCTTAGGTCAGCCTCTTGTTTTTGAAGAGATAACGATGGCCCTTTGGTTTTATGGCATCCTCTTCGAATACTTCCGATTTCTCCTGTTGAGAGAGGGTATGCTTTAAGGCTTTTTTAAAAGGTCATTGTCCATGGTTAGGCGACCAACCATACGCTCTAACTGTTGGACCCTCTCCTGGAGGACAGCCTCGGCAAGCGGTTCATGGAGAAACTGCCCTTAGCATATTGCTTCTGCCAGCGGCTTAATACTGGATAAGCAATATTATGCTTACGGCATAGGGAAGCGGGTGTTGCGACACCGCTTAAGATTTCTTCAACGAGCCGTCTTTTGAATTCTTTGGTAAATGTTCTTCTGGTTCTCATAACAAGACCCCTTTCAAAAGGCACCTTGTTAACTATTATAACCTATTCAGGTGTCCAGTTAAAGGGGTGCACTCCACTTAGCAACCTGTATTAGTTCTGGTATATGCGATGCTTTAGCAGTTCTTAACCATTTGTTAAATTCAGGGTATACGATATTAAAATTCTTAATAGTATATAGGTATCTGAATTGTTCTTTAAATTCATAGATTGTTTTTAATTCTGGACTAAATTGGAACAGGACAGGTAGTTGTGTTCTTTGATAATCTGATAATCTTTCTTTACCTTTGAGTAGTACCCATTGGTACTGTCTGAGGTACTTTCTTTGAGAGTCTTGTTCTAATGTGGGAATAATTTTCTTATTGACGATGTCTTTTATAGCTTCGTTTAATAGTTTGATTACATGGAACTTATCTGCGACAACTATTGCGTGAGGGAATTTAGCATAGCAAGCATTTTTAAAAGCTTCGCAGAGATCTATACAACAAGCTTCTACGATGGCCGGGTTAAATATAGACAGAGCTACTTCAGCTACATTTTGGTCTTTACCACCTGCGACCATATCGACTATTTTGTGTTTGTCCAGGTCTAAAGACATAACGCCATATGAGTGTCCCTTAGCATATGAAAATTCGTCTAACCCGATATGTATAGCATTTTGCATTTCCTGTAATGATATATTGAATTGTATGAGTTTATCTTTAAGTTTATACCATATGGTGGATAGAGGAACAGTGAGTTCATATTTATCGAAGAGATGGTTCTGTATAGTAGGATAATCCATATGTTTAAAAAGTGTCTCAAGCGACTCATCAAATGCATCAGTATAGACATGATATTTTTTAAGCCCCTGTATTTGTTCAGTGAAACTTTTATGACACCGGGAACATTTGAACAGTCTTTTTTGGATGAATACATCAATTGGGTGAGAGCCGACCTTTACAGGGTTGGTTATTATCCTATATAATCTACGGTCTTTGACTGAAGAGGAAGGGTTATTACAGGTGGGACAGGTTACTTGTGAGGTATCATTTTCCAGGATGATTTTTACTGAACCATTTTCTGGTTCAAATTTAACAACTTTAATGTTTTTGAGTCCTAAAGAAGTTATGTCCATGGTTTGTTCCTCCTTCTTAATAAGGTAATTTTTTTGTGGTGCTCCGACGATACGTCGGAGCAGTCAACCAATACATTATGGATCATTATTTTAGATTTGTAAATTTCAGTGATGGGATTACAATGGTTGGATTAAATACTGGTTTTGTTAAAATAATT
>DLMW01000034.1:7460-10957 GCA_002478245.1 bacterium UBP18_UBA7526 | reverse complement strand
GGACGGATGTCACAAAAGAATTAGAATTGATTAAAAGGCATAAGATAGATATTATTACCTTAAATGATGAATCCTATCCAGAGAATCTAAAAGAGACCCCCGATCCTCCGCCTCTGTTATATGTTAGGGGAGAGATAAGGAAAGAGGATAAGAACGCCATCGCTATCGTGGGTTCCAGAAGAGCCACCATCTATGGAAGGTTGACCGCCCAGAGGCTCTCGGCCCAACTGGCGGCCCAGGGGATAACCATCGTAAGCGGCCTGGCCCGGGGGATTGACTCTGAAGCCCATAAGGGTGCCTTGGCTGTGGGAGGCAGGACGGTCGCTGTTCTGGGCTGTGGAATAGACGTCGTCTATCCCCCAGAGAATAGGACGCTGGAAGAAAAGATTGCCTCCTCTGGAGCAGTGATCACTGAATTCCCCTTTGGCACCCGACCCTTTGCCCAAAACTTCCCCAAGAGGAATAGGATAATAAGTGGTCTGGCTTTGGGGGTAGTAATCGTTGAGGCCGCCCAGAAGTCAGGAGCCCTCATCACCGCTGCCAAAGCTCTGGAACAGGGAAGGGAGGTCTTCGCTGTTCCTGGTTCTACCACCTCCCCCTATAGCAGGGGAACCCATAACCTGATAAAGGAGGGAGCAAAATTAGTAGAGGATATCGATGATATCCTAGAGGAATTAAGATCCCTAATCCCGGTTCGGAGAGAAGAGACGAAAGAGTTTCCCAAACCCGTCCTATCGAAGGAGGAAGGGAACATCTATGAGCTCATTACCCAGGAGCCCAAGCACATCGACCTCCTCATCCAGGAGAGTAGATTGCCCGCCCAAAAGGTAACCGCAACCTTGATGAATCTCCAGCTAAAGGGATTGGTTAGAGAACTATCGGGAAAGAACTTTGTCAGAAAGGAGTAAATTATGCACAATCGAATCATGGATATCATCAGTTTCATCATCAAGGAGGTCCTGGAGGGAAAGGATCTCCTTGAGACCGAGACCGAGATTGTAGAAAGTCTCATGGATCAGGGTTATAGTTTAGAGGAGATCAACTCTGCCTTTGATTGGCTCTTCTCCCTAGTTACCAAAGGCATGGCCCAGGAGAGGCTCAAACCCACTACCTCCAAGAGGATCCTCCATCATCTGGAAAAGTTGAAGTTGAACTCCCAGGCCTATGGGCTCCTTATCAAGATGCAGGAGTCAGGGCTCATCACCCCTGCCCAGCAGGAGGAGATCATCGAACAGGCTCTTACCTCTGGTGAGGAGGTGGGGCCAGAGGAGATAAAGAGGATCGCTGGCCAGGTGGTCTTCGGCAATCCCTTTCATGGGTGGGATAAGGATCTGGACTAAGCGAATCAATGTAAAATGCAAAATGTAGAAGTCCAGTTTTATCTTCTTGGATGAAGTGAGGATAAGATGCCCGAGGCCCTGATTATCGTCGAATCACCAGCCAAAGCCAAGACCATAAATAGGTTCTTGGGAAAGGAATATCTGGTGGAATCTAGTATGGGGCATGTCAAGGACCTACCTAAGAGAGAGTTGGGGGTAGATGTTTATAAGGACTTCGCACCCCGCTACCATACCATACCAGGGAAGGCCAAGGTCTTGGAGAAGTTGAGGGAGCTGGCGCGTAGATTGCCTTGGATCTACCTCGCCCCTGACCCAGATAGGGAGGGGGAGGCCATCTCCTGGCACCTCTATAACGAATTGAGAGCCACTAGCAATAATATTAAGAGGATAACCTTCCAGGAGATTACTGAAGGAGCCATTAGGGATGCTCTGGCCCATCCTAGGGAGGTGGATAGAAGATTGGTCAATGCCCAGCAGGCGCGGAGGGTCCTGGATAGGATCGTGGGCTATAAGATAAGCCCCCTACTCTGGAAGAAGGTGAGGAAGGGCCTCTCTGCAGGAAGGGTGCAGTCTGTGGCCTTGAGGCTCATCTGTGAAAGGGAGAAGGAGATCAACTCCTTCAAGCCAGAGGAATATTGGTCAATCAATGCTAAACTCCAGGGAAGGACTCTAGAGAGCTTCGAAGCCGGATTAGAGAGGATCGAAGGTAGCAGGATAAGGATTACTGATAGGCAAAAGGCCCAGGAAATCTCCTCCCGGTTGGAGAGAGAAGAGTTTGTTCTGGAGAGGATCACCAAGAAAGAGTTGAAGAGATATCCTCTCCCCCCCTTCATCACCTCTACTCTGCAGCAGGAGGCAGCAAAGAGGTTCCACTGGAGAGCATCGCGGACCATGAGGATTGCCCAACAACTCTACGAAGGCCTGGATATTGGGGGCGGGGAGATGGTGGGCCTCATCACCTATATGCGAACCGATTCCTTCCGGGTATCTCAGGGCGCTATTCAGGAGGCGAGAGGGTATATCAAAGCCGAACTGGGGGAAGACCTCCTTCCTTCTAGAGCCCATTATTACCGGAGTCGAAAAGGAGCCCAGGAGGCACACGAGGCCATTCGTCCTACTTCCTCTTATCGCACCCCAGAGAGATTGAGGAAGCATCTCACTCCTGAGCAATACAGACTCTATGCTCTAATCTGGAATAGGTTCCTTGCTTCCCAGATGAAGGAGGCCCTATTGGAGAAGAGGACCTTTAACATCAGAGCCGGGAAGTTTTCTCTGGCCTCTTCTGATTCCCGGGTGAAATCTAAAGGATTCCTTTCCCTCTATCCTGAGGATCGAGCCTTTAAGGAGAAGCTTTTGCCTCTCCTGAAAGAGAAGGAGACCCTAAAGTTATTAGAGGTTCTTCCTATCCAGCACTTTACCCAGCCTCCTCCCCGCTATTCAGAGGCCAGCCTCATTAAGACCCTGGAGGAGGAAGGGATCGGTCGCCCCTCAACCTATGCTTCAATCATGGCCACCATCCGCAGCCGGGACTATGTGGAGAGTCATAAGGGGAACTTCCATCCCACCCCTCTAGGGGAGGTGGTCATGGAACTGTTGGTTAAGAGCTTTCCCGATATCCTGAATGTTAAGTTTACCTCTCAACTGGAGGATAGACTGGATGAAGTGGAGGAAGGAAAGGAGGACTGGGTGAATCTCCTGCGCTCCTTCTATGGCCCCTTCTCCTCTGACCTCTCCCGCGCCCAGAGGGAGATGAGATATGTAAAGAAGGAACTTGAGGAAAGAACGGATAGATCTTGTGAGAAGTGCGGTTCACCCATGGTCATAAAGCATGGCCGCTTTGGAAAGTTTTTAGCCTGCTCCAATTTTCCGAAATGCAAGAATTCCCGGCCCCTAACCTTAGGAATAGAATGCCCCAAGAAGGATTGCGATGGGGAGATAGTCCAGAGGAGGACCAAGAAGAGAAGGACCTTCTATGGCTGCAGCAACTATCCCGAGTGTGACTTCTTCTCTTGGGATAGGCCAATAGGCAAGGGTTGTCCGGAGTGTGGCTCTTTTTTGGTTGAAAAATATAAGAGGCGCGGAGAAAAATACCTTAAGTGCAGCAAAAAAGGATGCTCCTACCGAGAAGAAGAGTAAGAGAGTAACAGCTACTCACTA
>DLMW01000034.1:0-7316 GCA_002478245.1 bacterium UBP18_UBA7526 | reverse complement strand
AAGAGAGTAACAGCTACTCACTACCCATCACTTTCCTACTCTGTAACAGATAAGAGACCGATTTCAAAGGTGAATATTCCTTCCCCTCTCTGTAATCAAGTCTCTAATGGGCTACTCCGAGCGATAGCGAGGGTTAGATGGAAGAGGAGATTGCAAGGTTTAGTCAATATCTAAAGGGAGAGAAGAACGTCTCCTCCCATACCCTGAGGAGTTACTCCTCTGACCTCAATGACTTCTTGAATTTTTTAGAGAAAGAGAGGATACCCCTCAAGGTGAGATATATCGATCACTTAACCATCAGGCGTTTCCTCGCTTCCTTACAGAGAAGGGGGCTTTCTCACACCACTACTGCCCGAAAATTAGCTACCCTGCGCTCCTTCTTCCGGTTCCTCTGCCGGGAGGAGTATCTGGAGGTCAATCCTACCTTAGGGACGAGAACTCCTAAGCTAGCCAAGAGGCTTCCCAAGTTCCTGGCGCTTTCGGAGGTATTTACTCTTCTCGAGTCTCCAGATGAGAAGAGCATCCTGGGCGCTCGCGATCGAGCCATCCTAGAGCTCCTCTATGCTACAGGAATGAGGGTGAGTGAACTGGTGGGTCTGGAGTGTGCTGACGTCGATCTTTTGGGAGGGGTGGCCAAGGTATGGGGCAAGGGAGGAAAGGAGCGCCTGGCTCCTTTCGGCACAGAGGCCGCCCGAGCCCTCCATAATTATTTAAAGAGAAGGGAGGCCCTCCATCCCGGAGAAGGGGAGAGAGGGCTCTTTTTGAATAAATCCGGTAGCCGCATATCAACAAGGAGTATCAGGAGGCTTTTAGATAAGTATATCAAGAAGGCCTCCCTCTCCCAGAGGATAAGCCCCCATACCCTGAGGCACTCCTTTGCCACCCATCTACTCGATGCGGGAGCGGACCTGCGTAGCGTTCAGGAATTACTGGGCCATGCCTCCCTATCTACTACCCAGGTCTATACCCACCTCACGACGGAGAGGCTGAAGAAGGTATACGATAAGGCCCATCCCAGAGCCTAAGGAAAGTGAGACAATGAAATGCAAATTGAAAAATGCGAAATTAACACTTTAAGGGAAAAGCAATTTTTAATTTCTCATTGACTTTAGGGGGTGTAATTTGGCAGTGGTCTCTATGAAAGAGCTCTTAGAGGCCGGGATGCACTTCGGCCATCAGACCAAGAGGTGGGACCCTAGGATGAAGGATTATATCTTCGGAGCGAGGAACGGCATCCATATCATCGATCTTGCCAAGACTCTGAAGAAGTTAGAGGAGGCCTACAAGTTCGTTAAGGGAGTAGCAAAGGAGGGGGGGATCCTTCTCTTTGTGGGGACCAAGCGGCAGGCCAAGGAGGCTATCCTCACCCAGACCAAGCGCTGCCGGATGCCCTATGTAACCGAAAGATGGTTAGGAGGGACATTGACCAACTTCCCCACCATAAAAAGAAATATCGAATACCTAAAGGGATTAGAGGCCCAAGAGAAGGAAGGGAGGTTCTCCACCCTTACCAAGAAGGAGGCCCTTAAGAAATTAAGAGAGAAGGAGAAGCTAGAGCGTGCCTTGGGAGGAATAAAGGAGATGGATGGTCTCCCCCGCGCCCTAATCCTGATCGATGTCTATAAGGAGAATATCGCTCTTAAGGAAGCCAATAAGTTAAAGATACCGGTTGTTGCTCTTGTGGATACCAACTGCGACCCCACAGGAGTGGATTACATCATCCCCGGGAATGATGATGCCATTCGCTCCATTACCCTAGTATGCACCAAGATGGCGGACGCCATCCTGGAGGGAAGGCCGGAAGTCTTGAAAGAAGAGGAGATTTCTGAAAAGGTGGAAGGGATACCCGAACCTGAGGAGAAAGTTGCCCCAGCCTTGGCCAAGCCCAGAAAGAGAGTGAAGAGAAGGGCTAAAGAAAGTTTACCCCGCCCCTTTAAACAAGGAGAAGGAATTGAATAGCAAAGGGGGCGGGATGAAGATTAGCCCAAGCCAGGTTAAGAAGCTGAGAGAGGCCACCTTGGCTCCTATCATAGATTGTAAGGCCGCCTTACAGGAAACAAAGGGAAATTTAGAAAAAGCAAAGGAGCTACTGCGCAAGAAGGGCCTGGCCCATGCCAAAGGCTTAATAGGCAAGAGAGCAGGCGAGGGTCTTATCTACTCCTACATCCATGCTAGGGGAAGGATCGGGGTCTTATTAGAGATAAACTCCCAGACCGATTTTGTGGCCCGCACGGATGAATTCAAGGACCTGGCCCGAGATATCGCAATGCAGATCGCGGCCATGAACCCTACTTATATTGCTAGGGGAGAGGTGCCAGAAGAGGTGATTAAGAGAGAGGAAGCGATCTATCGGGAAAGGGCAAAGGGAAAGCCGGAAGAGGTAGTGGATAAGATCGTTAAGGGAAAGATGGAGAGGTTCTTTAGAGAGATCTGTTTATTAGAGCAGCCCTTCATAAGGGATGAGAAGATAACAGTTAAGGAGTATATTGATTCTATTATGGCCAAGTTCAAGGAGAATATTGTGGTGAGGAGATTCGTGAGGTATAGGTTAGGGGAGGAGTTATAAAGGATTCGCGCGTCTTCGCGTTTAGATAGACCCCGTTAGACCATATCGTAAAATCTCTAACGGGGTAAAGATCCTTAATATAGGAGGTCTAACGGGGTGGAGGAGATATATCGGGAAACGGAGGAGAGGATGAAGAGGGCCATTGCAGCCCTCAAGAGAGATCTGGCTACTATGCGCACCGGCCGGGCATCACCCAGTATCTTAGAAGGAGTCAAAGTAGACTACTATGGAACCCCTACCCCCTTAAATCATCTGGCTACCATCTCTACTCCCCAACCCACCCTCATCGTCATCCAGCCCTGGGATAAGTCGATCCTTTCCGCAGTCAACAAGGCCATTCTGGCCTCAGATCTCGGCCTCACCCCTCAGGTTTCAGAAGGGATAATTCGTGTCGCCCTCCCTCCCCTCACCCAGGAGAGGAGGGAGGAGTTGGTCAAGGTAGTTAAGAAGAGGGCAGAAGAGGGGAGGCTCTCTGTTAGGGAAGCGAGGAGGGGGGCGAATGAGAAGCTAAGGGCAAGAGAGAAGGAGAAGGAGATCCCAGAGGACGATTATCATAAGGGATTGAAGAAGATCCAGGAACTTACTGATAGGTATATTGAAGAGATTGAAGAGATTCTGAAGGAGAAGGAGAAGGAGATCCTCGAATTCTAAGGACGCGAATGGTCGCGAATCCCTTATTCGCGTTTGGGAGGTGAGAAGATGGCTTTTAGGATCAGTGAGGATTGTGTGGGTTGTGGCACATGTGTCGATGAGTGCCCGGTAGGAGCCATTAAGGAAATGGAGGGGAAGTATGCCATCGATCAAGAGAGCTGTACCCAATGTGGGGTCTGTAAGGAGGCCTGCCCGGTAGAAGCCATCATAGAAGAGGGGTAGCAAGCCCCTTAGATAAGTTTTACTATAAAGGAAAGATATGCTTCAAAGTCAGAAAGAGAAGGAATTACTATCCAAGTTAGATAAGAACAGAATTCCGCAGCATATAGCCATCATCATGGATGGCAATGGCCGCTGGGCAAAGAGAAGGGGTCTGCCGCGCATGGCCGGCCATCGGAGAGGGATAGAAAGATTGCGGGAGATCGTCCCAGCGGCTAAGGACTACGGAGTAAAGATCCTTACCCTCTTTGCCTTTTCTACCGAAAACTGGAACCGCCCCAAGGGGGAGATAGAAGGCCTCTTCAAGACATTAGAAAGACACCTCAAAGACGAGGTGGAAGAATTACAGAAGAATAATGTCCGCCTCCATCCCATCGGCAGACTAGAGGGGCTCCCCTCTTCCTTACAGAGAGAACTATCCCGGGTGGAGAGAATAACTGAGGATAATAAGGGAATAATCCTCAATCTCGCCCTCAATTATGGGGGGAGGAGCGACATTGTGGATGCGGTAAAGAAGATGATTGCCCAGGGGCCGAAGGGAATAGATGAAAAGACTCTCTCCCAATATCTCTCTACCTCTGGCCAGCCGGACCCAGATCTCTTAATCAGAACGAGTGGGGAGATGAGGATCTCTAACTTCCTCCTCTGGCAACTAGCCTATAGCGAGCTCTGGATAACCCCTATCCTCTGGCCGGACTTCAAGAAAGAAAATCTCTTAGAGGCCATTCTGGACTATCAGAAGAGGGAGAGGAGGTTCGGAAGGATTGAGGAGTGATATATTAAGAACCAGGATCTTAAGCGCCCTGGTTGCCATTCCCATCCTAGCCTGGCTCATCTGGTATGGCTCCTGGCCCTTTTTAATCTTAATCATCGCCGGGATCCTACTGGGCCTCTTCGAGCTCTACAATATGCCCAAGGTCAAGGGGTTGAGGATCCTACGCATCACGGGCATGGTCTGTAGCGTTCTATTGGCTCTCTGTGCCTGGTGGGGGAATGTCTACTATCTCAGTCTCCTCTTAACCGCCTCTGTACTCTTGCTTCTGAGCATGCAGTTATTTGGAAAGAGACCTCTGGAGACCATCACCAACCTCTCCTATGCCATCTTGGGTGTGGTCTATGTTGGCTGGCTCCTCTCCCATCAATTGCTCCTGAGAAAGGCCCTCTTCGGCAGGGAATATATCCTTCTCTTATTCTGGATCACCTGGTTTGGCGATACCGGGGCCTATGCCTTGGGCACTGCCTTAGGAAGACATAAGCTCATCCCCCGAGTGAGCCCCAAGAAGAGTGTAGAGGGAGCGATAGGTGGTCTTCTCTTTGGTCTGGCAGGCTCATCTATGGCCTATCTCCTTCTTGAAGAAAGTCCCTTCCTGGGGAAGTGGCTCACAAGCCCTGGCCTCTCCCTGATTCACTATCTCATCCTGGGATTGGTCTTAGGGATTATCGGCCAGTTTGGTGACCTCTGCGAATCATTATTGAAGAGGGGAGCGGAGATTAAGGATGCTGGTGGAATCATTCCCGGCCATGGAGGCCTTCTGGATGTCATGGATAGCCTCCTATTCACCTCTCCCGTGATGTATTACTACGTAGTTCATATAGTAGGAAGGCTGAGGTTCTTTTAGAACGCGCATGGTCAAGAGAAGGATTGTTGTGCTGGGCTCCACTGGCTCAGTAGGAATAAATACCTTAAAGGTCATTGAGAGCTTGAGAGATAGGTTTCGCGTCCTTGGCCTGGCAGCAAGGAAGAATATCGATCTCTTAGAGAAGCAGATAAGGGAGTTTCATCCTGAGGTAGTGGCCCTGGTAGATGAAAAAAGCGCCCGAGAATTAAGAGGGCGCTTTAAAAGTATGAGAGTAACAAGTGGCCAGGAAGGGGTAAACGAGGTCGCTAGGTTAAAGGAAGCAGACTTAGTCGTCTCAGCCATCGTTGGCGCCAGTGGCCTCATCCCTACCTTAGAGGCCATAAAGGCAAAAAAGAGAATCGCTCTGGCCAATAAGGAGACCTTGGTCATGGCGGGAGAGACCGTGATGCAAGAGGCTCATAGAAGGGGGGTAGAGATCCTACCCATCGATAGTGAGCACTCGGCCATCTTCCAGTGCCTAAAGAAGGAAGAGAAAAAAAAGGTCTCCCGCATCATCCTCACCGCCTCTGGTGGCCCATTCCTGGGCTTTAGCCTCTCGAGACTAAAGTCGGTTACTCCCCAGGAGGCCTTAAGACACCCCACCTGGGAGATGGGAAAGAAGATCACCATCGATTCTGCTACCTTGATGAATAAGGGCCTGGAGGTAATCGCGGCCCATCACCTATTTGGAGTCGATATAGATCAAATAGAGGTGGTTATCCATCGCGAGGCGATCGTCCATTCCCTAGTGGAATTCATCGATGGAACGATGCTTGCCCACTTAGGAGCCCCGGATATGCGCCTTCCCATCCAGTATGCCCTCTCCTATCCTGAGAGGCTTCCTATTTCCTTAAAGAGACTGGATCTTACTAGGATTAGAAGACTCACCTTTCAGAGACCAGATACGAGAAAGTTTCCTTGTCTGGGGTTAGCCTATGAAGCAGCCAGAATTGGGGGAACGGCACCAGCGGTCCTCAATGCCACCAATGAGGTTGCGATCTCTCTCTTCCTAAAGGAAGAGATGGGATTTATGGAGATCCCCAAGACGATTGAGAAGGTATTGAATAGGCATAAGCCGATCAAGAACCCTACCTTGAGTGAGATCCTGAAGGCAGATGCCTGGGCAAGGGAAGAGGCCCTAAGATGTTGACCTTCCTAGCCATTCTTTTTACCTTTGGCATCCTCATCCTCTTCCATGAGTTTGGCCACTTCCTTACCTCTAAGAAGATAGGGGTGCGGGTAGAGAGGTTCTCTCTGGGGCTAGGCCCAAGACTGTTTGGTTTTAAGAAAAAAGGGACAGAATATTGTCTCTCTCTCATTCCCTTCGGGGGATATGTCAGGATGGCGGGTGAGGACCCCCATGAGGAATTAAAGGGGGAGAGATGGGAATTCCTCTCCCGGAGCATAAGGGCAAGACTCGCCATCGTTATTACTGGTCCTTTGGCAAACTTTATCCTGGCCTTCTTATTATTCTCCCTCGTCTTCGCCATCGGCCTTCCCGCCCTACCCACTGAGATTGGGGAGGTATTGAAGGATACCCCAGCAGAGAGGGCGGGTCTGGAAAGGGGTGATAGAATAGTTGCTATCGAGGGAAAAAAGATTATATGCGGAGAAGAGATGCAAAGGATAGTCTGGTCCCATCCAGGTAAAGAGCTAAAGTTTACTATCCAGAGAATGGGCAAGGAGTCTACCCTCCCTATTGTACCAGAACTCAAAAAGATTAAGGATGTATTTAATCAGGAAGAAGAGGTGGGGATGATCGGGATCACCTTTCCCGAAGAATTGATTAAGGTAAGATATGGTCTAGGAAAGGCCATTGGGAAGGGGTTCTTGAGGACCGTAGCCTTGACAAAGTTTGTCTGTCAGACCCTGGCCATGTTAATCTGTGGTAAGGTATCCCCGAGGAATTTGGCTGGTCCAGTCTTCATCGCCCAGGCAGCAGGAACCGCAGCCAAAGTAGGGTTTACAACTCTATTGGGTCTCATCGGCCTTATCAGTGTTAATCTATTTGTAATCAATCTTCTACCCATTCCCTTATTGGATGGAGGCCACACAATCTTCTTGGCCTTGGAAGGGATAAGGAAGAAGCCTTTGAGTATTAGGGCCCAAGAGATTGCCCAGCAGATCGGTTTAGCCATAATACTCTTCATCGCCATATTCGTCATCTATAATGACCTGGTCCGGACATGGAGTAGGTAGCTTGAGGTATCGGAATTTGAATAAATTCCGATACTGAGGATTAGGGGGTCTGGGGGAAAGAA
>DLMW01000011.1:27530-27704 GCA_002478245.1 bacterium UBP18_UBA7526 | reverse complement strand
TCTTCCAAAAGAATTTCGCAGATTCTTGTTGAGGTATATCCTTGAGGCACTGGAATCCAGACGTAGAAGGCCACCTTTGGTAAAGGAACATCCCAACCCAATTCATTCAATCCTTTTACTAAGATGTCCCTTCTTTCCTTATAGGTCTTGACATTCTGAGCGATACAGTCCTGG
>DLMW01000011.1:25901-27212 GCA_002478245.1 bacterium UBP18_UBA7526 | reverse complement strand
CCTTCGCTCCCTCTATCTCTAAGAGACTGGGTGGTTTATAACCATCGTAGCCCAGCTCAGAATAGGTGGCATCGTGGCAGACAATGATCTCATTCTCAGTGGCGAAATCAACCACTTCTCTGAAGAAGTCCTTATCCGCTACACTAGAGGTAGGATTATTGGGATAGTTTAAGAACATCAGTTTCGCTTTCTGGGCAATTGCTTTATCAATCGCCTCCAAATCGGGCAGAAAATCATTCTCCTTTAGTAAAGGCATGGGATGGGGGATACCACCAGCAAAGGTCACTCCCGCGCGATATACTGGATAGCCTGGATCAGGGACGAGGGCCACATCTTTCTCATTTAGGAAGGCTAAAGGAATATGACCTATTCCCTCCTTTGCCCCGATGAGGGTAAGGACCTCTCTCTCTGGATCTAATTTGACCTGGAACCTCTTCTCATACCACCAGGCAACCGCCTGGCGAAATTTGAGCATCCCTTCATATGTAGGGTATCTATGGTTCTTGGGGTCCTGGGCGGCTCTGGATAAGGCCTCAATGACATGATCAGGGGTAGGCAGATCTGGATCTCCTACCCCAAAGTCAATGATATCTATCCCCTGAGCCATGGCTTCCCTTTTTGCTTTATCGATCTGGGCAAAGAGATAGACGGGTAGTTTCTCTATCCTTTCTGCCCTCTTAATCACGATAAAATAACCCTCTGTCTTCTTTTTCTCATATTTTGCATTTTGAGATTCTTACTTTAAAGGATTTCTTCTATTTCTCCCTCATAGATGACTGCTGCATCCCCCTCTAAGTAAAGATTGGTAATCTTGGAGTCAGAGGAAGCGAAGTATACGGTCAGGATAGAGCCGCTTCTAGTATGCATCTTAGTGGGTGATTCTGTCTCCCCCAAAAGATAGGAGATGATAGCACCAGCACAGGCTCCTGTCCCACAGGCTAAGGTCTCATCCTCCACCCCTCTCTCATAGGTCCTGATGTCCAGGGAATTTTTATCCCTCACTCTCACAAAATCGACATTCGTCCCTCCGGGAGAAAATCTCTTATGATACCTGATCTTTCTCCCCAATTCCTTCACCTTTGCCTCTGGATCCTCCACAAAGAGAACGACATGGGGGACGCCAGTGTTAATACTGTGAACCCTATATTCTCTGTCATCTACTAAGAGTCTAAGGTTCAATCTTGGGCCAGTGGGATCACCCATCCTCAATCTCACTAAATCATCAGAAACCACCTCTACTTCCAGTATCCCCGCTTTTGTCTCAATTTTGCATTTTGCATTTTGCATTTTGCACTTTGCATTTTTCATTTT
>DLMW01000011.1:17761-25791 GCA_002478245.1 bacterium UBP18_UBA7526 | reverse complement strand
TTTTACATTTTGCCTTTTACATTTTGCCTTTACATATAATGCGATGCATCTCGCTCCATTGCCACACATCTCAACCTCTTCCCCATCAGGATTGAAGACCCTCATCTTAAGATCCGCTTTACTGGAGTCTTCTAGCAAAAGCACTCCATCCGCTCCTATACCTGACTTCCGCTTGCATATTCTCTTTACAAAATCCTGTAGCTTGGGACCGGTAGCCAGAAGCTTGCCTTTTCTATTATCTATCACAATGAAGTCATTCCCGCTGGCACACATCTTAGTAAACTTAATCTTTCTCACCTCTTCCCTTTCTTACCCAGATCGTTTGCCAGCCACAGGCTACAAGCTTTTAGAACCTGCAGCCTGGGGCCTGAAGCTCCTTAACGCATTATCTGTGATCTGTGGTCACGGATAGATTCCTCTCAGTCGAGTAGCTTCTGCCACTCTTGAGACAGCAAGCATATAGGCGGCCATCCTCATATCCACCCTATGTCTCTGTGCAGTGCGCAGGACATCATAGAAGGCCGCGGTCATGATCTCCTCCAATCTCTGGTTGACCTCCTTCTCCTTCCAGAAGAGGGCCTGGGTATCCTGGACCCATTCGAAGTAACTGACTACTACCCCTCCCGCATTGGCCAAGATATCAGGGATGACGAAGATCTTCTTCTTGGCCAATACCTTATCCGCCCCGGGAGTAATGGGGCCATTGGCCGCCTCAGTAATCATCTTTGCCTTTATGCTCTGGGCATTCTCCTCTGTAATCTGGTTCTCCAGGGCAGCGGGGATGAGGACATCGACCTTCAGTCCAAATAGTTTCTCATTCGCTCTTCTAAAATCACTAATGAACCCCGGGCCCTTAAATCCCTTGATGAGCCCCTGCCTATTCCTTTTGACATGGGCCAATAAGGAGGGGATATCTATCCCTTCTGGATCGAATAGGCCGCCACTGATATCGCTTAAGCCAACAATCCTTGCCCCTTCCTCATGCAACAAATTGGCAGAGACGCTTCCCACATTCCCAAACCCCTGGATGGCAATGGTCGCTCCCTTAAGGGAGAGCCCAAGATGTTTCAATCCCTCTCGGGTAACGAACATCACCCCCCTTCCCGTGGCCTCAAGTCTACCCTTGGAGCCTCCCAGATCAACGGGCTTCCCGGTAACCACCCCAGGAACAGAGAACCCCTGGTGCATACTATAGGTATCCATCATCCAGGACATGGTCTGGGGATTGGTATAGACATCTGGTGCCGGGATATCCCTCTCCGGACCGATCATCATCATGATCTCATAGGTGAACCTGCGGGTAAGCCTCTCCAATTCTCCACGGGACATCTTTTGGGGATCGCAGTATACCCCTCCCTTGGCACCTCCATAGGGAATATTTACTACGGCACACTTCCAGGTCATGAGCATGGCCAGGGCAGTGACCTCTTCTAGGGTAACCTCGGGATGATAGCGAATACCCCCTTTGGCCGGGCCCCGGTCCACATTATGCTGCACCCGATAGCCGGTGAATATTTTTAAACGGCCGTTATCCATCTTGACTGGTATGGAGACGATTAAGGACCGCTTGGGAAACTTGAGTTTATCCAAAAGTCCAGGATCCAGCTTTAACCTCTTGGCCACCATATCCAGACGCTTTCGGGCATCGGCCAAGAACTGCATCCCTCTTCGGTAATCTCTAGTCATCTTCTTTCTCCTCTTACAATGAACATCTTGCACTTTTTATCTTCATTTCCCACCCGCTCTTTGAAGGTACCTGTCTATGGCCCGGGCAGCCCTCTTTCCCTGGCCCATGGCATCGATCACTGTAGGCTCGCCCGGTATTATGTCCCCGCCCGCAAATACTCCCAGGATGGAGGTAGCCCCATCCTCATCGACCAGGATATGGCCCTTAGGAGCGGTCTCTAGGCCCCGGGTATAGGAAGGCAAAAGAGGATTTGGTCCCTGGCCAATGGCCACGACCACAGTATCCACTTCCATTATAAACTGAGAACCCTCAATGGGTAAGGCCCTCCTCCTTCCGCTCTCATCAATCTCCCCCAATCTCATCCGGATACATTCCATCCCCCTGACCCATCCTTTTTCATCTCCCAGAAAGCGGGTGGGCTGGGCCAGAAGTTTCATCCTTATTCCCTCTTCCTTAGCATGCTCTATCTCCTCCCGGCGGGCAGGCATCTCCTTTTCGCTTCTTCTATAGGTGATGGTTACCTCTTCTGCTCCCAGGCGTCGGGCAACCCGGGCAGCATCAAAGGCCACATTCCCTCCCCCAATCGCCGCCACCCTCCTTCCCTTTTGAACCGGGGTATCGTATTCTGGAAACCTATCGGCTCCCATCAGATTGACCCGGGTCAGGAACTCATTCGCGGAATAGATGCCGTTCAGATTCTCTCCCGGGATGCCCAAAAACCAAGGAAGCCCAGCTCCCGTGCCGATGAAGATGGCCTTATACCCCTGTTGGAAGAGATCCTTTAGAGTCAACACCTTGCCTATGAGCATATTGGTCTGGATCTCCACCCCCAGCCCTTTTATTCCCTCAATCTCGAAATCCAAGACTCGCTTGGGCAATCTAAAACCAGGGATGCCATACCTCAAGACCCCTCCCGGAAGATGAAGGGACTCGAATATGGTCACCCTATATCCTGAGTTGGCCAGGTCGGCTGCCGTGGTCAGCCCTGCTGGGCCAGAGCCTATTACCGCCACCTTTATAGTTCGGAATTTTGATTTTTGAATCTTGATTTTTGCACTCTGGGACCTACCCCAGTCAGCAACGAACCTCTCCAGCTTCCCAATGGCTAAGGGCTCACCTTTTTTGCCTAAAATACACCAGGCCTCGCACTGGGTCTCCTGGGGGCAGACCCGACCACAGACAGCAGGCAAGCTATTCTTATTCCACAGGATTTTAAGGCTAGAGGCGAATCTTTCTTCCTTAATATAGGAAATAAATCCCGGGATGTCTATCTCTACCGGGCATCCCTCCTTACAGGGGGGCGGGGAGCATGAGAGACATCTTTTGGCCTCTTCCCTGGCCTCTCTTGCGCTATAGCCCAGGGCTACTTCTTGGAAGTTTTTAATCCTCTCCTCTGGCCTCTGCCTGGGCATGGGCACTCTTGAGTTCTTCCTCATATCTCTCTAGGGCTATTCTCTCCTCCCTTTGGAAACGCCTCTCGCGAACCAGTAATTCATCGAAATCCACCTCTTCTCCCAGAAACTCCGGACCATGGACGCAGACGAACCTATTCTCTTCCCCTACCCGAGCCCGACAGCTTCCGCACATCCCGGTGCCATCCACCATGATGGTATTGAGACTCACCATGGTTGGGATTTTTTCCCTCTTAGTAATCTCGCAGACCTCCTTCATCATAATGAGAGGACCTATGGCTAGAACCCGATCCATCCCCTCCTTCTGGCCGATCAATCTCTCCAGGACATCGGTCACCAGCCCCTTCTCTCCATAGGAGCCGTCATCAGTAGTGATGTAGATCTCCTGGCTTAGGTCCCTCATCTCCTTCTCCAAGATGACCAGTTCCTTAGTTCGCGCACCCAGGATGGTTGTAATCCCATTCCCAGCTTCCTTTAATGCTTTGGTAATAGGTACTAAGGGAACGATCCCTATGCCTCCTCCGATAGCAACTAGCTCCCCATACTTCTCGATAGTAGTGGGCCTTCCCAAAGGTCCCAAGAGATCCAGGAGGGAATCCCCCACCCTAAGACGAGAGAGCTTCTTTGTGGTCTTCCCTACCTCCTGGAAGATAATGGTTATCCTTCCCTGGGTTCCATCCGCCTCATAGATGGTCAAGGGGATCCTTTCTCCTCGCTCATCGATTCTTAAGATGATGAATTGGCCAGCTAGGGCCCTACTAGCGATAAGAGGAGCCTCTACCTCAAAGAGGGTAATCTCTGGCGCTAACCTTTTCTTAACTACTATCCGATACATCTTATTTAATCTTTAAGGGCCCTCACCTAAAGTCGGGCCAAACCCTCCCCGATCTTTTCCAGGCCCTTCTTGATATTCTCAATGGAGGTGGCATAGGAGAGCCGGATATATCCCTCCCCATACTCTCCGAAAGAGGTCCCGGAGAGGACCGCTACTCCCGCTTCATTCAGAAGATAATCGGCCAATTCCTGAGACTTCTTACCCGTCTCCTTTATATTGGGAAAGACGTAGAAGGCACCTAAGGGTTTCTGGCAGCTAATCCTAGGGATCTTGTTCAATCCCTCAACAATGACATCCCTTCTTCTCTTGAACTCGGCCACCATCCTATCTACCGCATCCTGTGGGCCATTGATGGCCTCGATGCCGGCAATCTGAGTAAAGGTTGCCGTGCAGGAGTTAGAGTTGGTCATTAACTTAGTTACCCTCTCTGCGATCCTCTTATTCATCACCCCATATCCCAATCTCCAGCCGGTCATGGCATAGGTCTTGGAGTGGCCATCCAGAATAATGGTCCTCTCCTTCATCCCAGAGAAGGAGGCGATAGAGTGATGCCCCCCTTCGTAGATAATGCGGGAATATATCTCATCAGATAGGACCAAGAGATCATTGGTCACCGCGATCTTAGCAATCCCTTCTAAGTCCTCCTTAGAGATGACCCCACCCGTGGGGTTGGCCGGGGAGTTGAGAACGATCATCTTGGTCTTTTTAGTGATCCTCTTCTCTAGATCCTTGACATCAAAGACGAATCCCTTCTCCTCCCTTATGGGAATGGGAACCGCCTTGGCTCCCACAAAGTTGATCATTGACTCATAGATGGGAAAGCCTGGGTTAGGATACAATACCTCGTCCCCCTCATCGATACAGGCTAAGATGGAGAAGAAGAGGATGGGCTTTCCTCCAGGAGTGACCACCACCTCCTCTGGATCGACCGGGATATTCCTGGTCTTTGAGATATATTGGGCAAAACACTCCCTGGCCTCTAATAGCCCAGCAGATGGCCCATAGTGAGTCATGCCCTCCTCTAAGGCCTTGATCGCCGCATTCTTGATATTCTGGGGAGTGTCGAAGTCCGGCTCCCCAATCTGTAAGTGGACAATCTCCTTCCCTTCCCTCTCTAAAGCCCTGGCCTTTGCCAGGACCTCAAAGGCGGTCTCTGTCCCGATCCGGGACATCCTCTTAGCAATCATCTCCTTTCTCATCTTCGTAAACCTCCATCCTCACCCCTCTTTAAATAAAGGGAATCTATCACACAGTCCCTTAACCTCTTCTCTTACTCTAGCAATCGTCTTCTCGTCCTTTATGTCCTTCAATACCTCTCCCATCCACTGAGCGATTCTTTCCATCTCTTCTTCCCTCATTCCCCTGGTAGTTACAGCTGGAGTTCCAATCCTTAAGCCACTGGTTATGAAGGGACTTCTCTTCTCAAAGGGGATGGTATTCTTGTTGACCGCAATCCCTGCTCTCTCCAAGGCTTCTTCAGCATCCTTTCCTGTTATTCCCTTATCTGTTAGATCCACGAGCATGAGATGGTTATCCGTTCCCCCAGAGACTAACCTAAACCCTTCCTCTTTTAGCCCTTCCGCCAAGGTCTTGGCGTTCTGAATAATCTGTTTCTGGTATTCTTTAAATTCTGGTCTTAAGGCCAAAGCAAAACAGACCGCCTTGGCAGCGATGGTATGCATGAATGGTCCTCCCTGAATACCGGGAAAGACCATCTTATCTATCATCTTGGCATGCTTCTTTTTACACATAATCATCCCAGACCTTGGCCCCCTTAGGGTCTTATGGGTAGTAGTAGTTATGAAGTCGCAGTAAGGGACAGGATCGGGGTGCAACCCAGCGGCCACCAGTCCGGCGATATGGGCGATGTCTGCCAAGAGATAGGCGCCTACTTCCTGAGCAATCTCCCCAAACTTCTTAAAGTCAATGATTCGGGAGTAGGCGCTCGCTCCACAGATGATGAGCTTGGGCTTATACTCCTTAGCAATCCTCAAGACCTGATCATAATCTATTACTTCTTTCTCTCTATCTACTCCATAGAAGACGACATTGAAGTATTTTCCAGAGAAGTTGACTGGGCTTCCATGGGATAGGTGGCCGCCATGGGAGAGTTCCATACTAAGCATGGTATCACCGATATCGAGTGCTGCGAAGTAGACCGCCATATTGGCCTGGGTTCCAGAGTGGGGCTGGACATTGGCGTGCTCGCAGCCGAATAGTTTTTTTGCTCTCTCAATGGCCAACCCTTCGGCCACATCTACGAACTGGCAGCCTCCATAGTACCTTCTTCCTGGATAGCCCTCAGCATACTTATTGGTCATTACTGACTTCTGGGCCTCCATGACCGCATCCGAGACAAAGTTCTCACTGGCAATGAGCTCCAGGCACTCCTTCTCCCTTCTCTCCTCATCCGCTATCGCCTGATAGATCTCAGGATCTACCTCTTTTAAACTCTTCATCTGCTTTTCCTCATCATTCGCGTTCTGTTTCTTTCATTTATGCTTTACAGTTCGTGTTGATTCGCGTCTTTAATAGCCCGCTCCTGCTGGTATCCCCTTCATGATGGCTACACTTGCTGAGGCACCGATCCTCGTTGCTCCTGCCTTGAGCAGGGCCTGGACATCCTCAAAGGTGCGAATCCCTCCCGAGGCCTTGACCCCCATGATGGGCCCCACCACCCTTCTCATAAGGGCAACATCGGCTACCGTTGCCCCTCCTCCCCCAAAACCAGTAGATGTCTTGACAAAGTCTGCTCCCGCCTCCTTTGCTATTCTACAGGCCTTGATCTTCTCCTCTTGGGTTAGGAGTGCAGTCTCTAAGATCACCTTGACCGTCCTCCCATTGGCCGCATTGACTACCGCCTGGATGTCCTTCTTCACTAGGTCATAGTTCTTGGCTTTCAGGGCCCCGATGTTCATCACCATATCGATCTCATCCGCACCATTAGCGATGGCATCCCTGGTCTCCAGGGCCTTGGCCGTAGAGGTCGTGGCCCCTAAGGGGAAGCCGATTACTGTAGTGACCTTGACTGGGCTACCTTTCAGTAGCTTTGCTGCTAAGGGGACATAGCTGGGATTGATACAGACACTGGCAAAGTTATACCTCCTTGCCTCCTCACATAACTGGGTGATCTCCTCGGGAGAGGCATCGGGCTTGAGATAGGTATGGTCAATAGTGCGCGCGATCTCTTCCTTCGTCGTTCTTGCCCCAATGGTAGCCCCTATCCTTTCTGCTCCCGCAGCGACTACTCTCTCCACCTCACTGGGACACTTGACCACGCATAACCCACAGGCGATACATTCTGCTCCTGTTGCCGGACAGAGACTCACCCCGGCTCCCTCTTCAGCAAGGCGCCTCATAACATTCTTAGTAATCCTATCTATTAGTTCATCAAACTCAGCCATTCCTTAGCTCCTTATAAAAGGCTCTTCTACTCTAAATCAATGCGGTCGATCACTCCCACGATGAAGGTCCTTACCGGGATCTCGGGATTGTCGAATACCTGTCGGGCAGAGTTCCCCTCATCAATGACTAAAACCATCTCCCCAAAGCCAGCGTAGGCATGATCCACAGCCATCAAGGAACTCCCCTCAGGCTTCAATTCCTTATTTAAAGGTTGAACGATCAAGAGCCTATTCCCTTCCAGGTGCCTATTCTTCCTGGTAGCCACCACTACCCCAGTTACCTTACCGATAATCATCCTTCGCTCCGCTTACTCTGTTTGGATGGGAACTTGCCCCGTAGATAAGCTTCGCTATTAACGGGGCTTGGTTGGAGTAACTTATGTTGGCCTGCCCTACCTTGATCCAGACCTCAGCCGGTACTTTCTTTTCGGTTACCAGAGCGCAGCCAGCCAATAGGATAGCAACCATCATTTTTCTTCATGGATGCCTATACTATCCACGATGCCCACGATGGCCGCATCTACTGGGGCAACCTTGGGTAATAAAGGAAGGGAAGCCTCCCTTGCTTCTACATAGAAGACATAATCCCCGATCCCTGCCTGAACAGTATCTACCGCCACTTCCGGCTTCCCCATGGGCTTCTTCTCCTCCCAGGTTAGAGGCTGAATGATTAAGAGCTTCGCCCCTTCCAA
>DLMW01000011.1:14734-17545 GCA_002478245.1 bacterium UBP18_UBA7526 | reverse complement strand
GTACTTCTTCTCTATCCCTATTATCTTATCTATCCTTCGGGCGTGGCGGCCACCAGCGAACTTGGTCTCTAGCCAGGTCTTTACCATATCCTTGGCTAAGGCCACCCCCATGGTCTGACCTCCCAAACATAGGACATTGGCATCATCATGCCCACTGGCCATCTTTGCCGTAAAGGTATCATAGGCCAAGGCAGCCCTTATTCCCGGGACCTTATTACAGGCAATACTAGAGCCCATCCCCGCTCCATCGATCATTATCCCTTTAGAGCATTCTCCCTTTACTACCTCTGAGGCAACAAGGTGGGCATAGTCAGGATAGTCACAGGACTCCGGACTATAGGGGCCACAGTCCTTCACCTTATATCCCAGTTCAGTAAGATACTTTCTCAGTTCCTCTTTTAAGGGAAACCCTCCATGATCACTTCCTAAGGCAATCCTCTTCTCATCCTTAGGAGGGACCTCAGAAGTCTTTAACTTAGTGGCCACTTCTTCCGCGATTCTTTTTATGATATCCTCAGAGACCATCCCATCCTCGCTTCACTCGGATAGTTTACAGTAACCAGTTTACAGTTTCCCTTTTTTGCTGGTTACTGTTCGCTGGTTACTGGTTACTTTATGTTTATTCTTTGATTATTTTGATCCTGAATTCCAGGGCTCGATCCCGGGCAAAGGGGGTGATGATGGCATCCTTGGGAACCCTTAACTCCTTGCAACCCTCTTTCGCTGCCTTAAGCATCACCTCTTCATTGATGAGCATCCTCTTCCTTGGGGAAGGAGCCACCTTCCCCTTTCCCGCCAACTCCTTCTGGACCTCTTCCGTAACGATCTGAATCAATCTCTCCTTATCCATCTCACCTCGCTTCACTCGGAATTATACGTATTCTCGTATTTGCTTATTTTCTCACTTCCCTACTTTACAAGAGGGCTTTACGGAGTGCCTCATGGGGCTTGGGAATAACGGTTCGATTTACTAATAACCCCTCCTTCTCTATCTCTCTGCAGCCAGCATCTATGGCCGATTTGACGGCATCCACCTCTCCAGTCAGGGTAACGAAACCTTTCCCTGCCAATCCCTTTGCCAGACGAATCTCTATGAGCTCGATCTTAGCTGCCTTTACCGCAGCATCTGCGGCCAGGATGATGGCCGATACGGAAAAGGCCTCTATGACCCCAATCGCTTTTAACTCCTTGATTATCGTGGTTCCCATAATGGCAGGAAAGACGTCAGCATGGACATTGGGGATGACGAAGCTATCCATCACCGTCTCTTTGCCCACTTCCTTTCCCTTAGCAACCGAAGATTGAACAGAGGCAACGTCTCCCATTACTAAGACGATATATTTACCCGGGCAGATGGAGAAGGATTCGATCAGGTCCACGGCCGCTACCTTCATCATGGCATCGCAGACCTCAAACCCTCGGGCAACACTATTTACTTCCACCATGCCGATGGCATTCCTAACCATCTTTGCTCACTTTCGAACCCAATCATGCCTCTATGGTTATAGAGTCTGAGATATCGGTTATCTTTCCCTCTATTGAGGCATGGATCCTGGCTCCTAAGGCTCCTTTGGGAATCTCAGCGATCAGATCCCCTACCTTCACCTTCTCATTCAACTTCACGGTCGGGACCGATCTTACCCCCACATGCTGCAAGAGGGGGATCCTGACAAGGTTTGTTCTATATTCCCTTTTCTCTAAAGGAGCAGCGAGATCATACTCCTCCACCCCAATCCTTGAGATGACCCTTGCTGTAGGGACCCGGCGATACTCCCTCATGGGATGGGCCTCCTCTGGGGCCTCCTTATGGGGATTCTTGACCTTGGCCTCTGTTAGTTCCTTCTTAATCTCCTGATTCACCCTCAAGGGTGATAGACCAAAGGGGCAGGCATAAAGGTTGCATAATCCACATTCTGAGCAGAGGAAGGCAGCGGTAATATCATTCAGTTCCTTCCTCATCTCATACCCCACATGCCTCATTATCTTATGGGGCTTAAGGGAATGGCCGATTAAGTATCTCGGACAGAGCTCAGTGCAGTCCGTGCACTGCATACAGAGCATGGTCCGGCGCAGTATCTTCCTCATCTCTAAGGTCTTATTCATAATGACCTGGTGATCTTTAGGGAGAACGATCAATCCCGTGGTGGTCTTCATCACTGGAGAGTCCAGATCCCCAATGAGTTTCCCCATCATGGGCCCGCCATCGAGGATAGAGAAATTCTCTATCTCTGGTTCTGCTAATCTTATTACCTCTCCTACGCTCATCCCTATGGGAACCTTCACTGACTTAGGCCTTCCCACTGCCCCAGATATGGTGAGATATCTATGGGTAACCGGCCTCCCTTCCCTAGCCTCTGCAATATTGATCAAGGTGCCTACATTGTCCACCACTACTCCCACCTGGAGAGGAATCCCTCCCTCAGGGACGATCCTTTTCAATACCTCATAGACCAATATCTGCTCATCGCCTGCAGGATAGAAATCACCGAGGATGAATAACTGGATCCTGGATCCTGGATCCTGGATCCTGGCTTGGAGGGTCTCGATGGCAGGCTTATATTTTTCTTTTAAGGCAATATAGCCCTTTTGAGCTCCGGTAGCCTCCATCACCAGTTCCAAACCCTTGATCACCTTATCTGCTTGGGTAGCCATTAATTGCTGATCGATGCGCAGGAGAGGTTCACACTCTGCGCCATTGGCGATGACATACTCTACCCTGGCCTCCAACTTAACATGAGTGGGAAAGCCAGCACCCCCTGCTCCCACCACCCCAGCATCTCTTACTCTCTCAATGATCTCTTTTCTATCCAT
>DLMW01000011.1:0-14553 GCA_002478245.1 bacterium UBP18_UBA7526 | reverse complement strand
TTAAGCTATCCTAAAGTAGTCTACCAATACACATCTTAAGGGTCTGGTGAAGGTGCGGGCTCTGGTCAATCCCTCTCCAGTAGGGGTGGCGATGCTCATGGTGGCATATCCCTCTCCCTCATAGCCCAACCCAGCATAGGAGGGAGCGTTCTTAACGAAGATCGAGACCTGGATGGTCTTGGCCATCTTGGTTAGATTGGCCACGTTCAAGGAATGCATGATGGCGGTATGCTTATTCCCCCCTTCAACCTCTACCGCAAAATCTATCGCCCCATCCACATCCCTTACCCTAACAAAGGGGATGACGGGCATTAATTGTTCTGTCCAGACAAAAGCGTGATCTCTTTCTACCTCACAGAATAAAAGCCTGACACTCTCCGGTACCCTTACTCCAATCTTGGAAGCGATTAAAGGAGCATCCTTTCCAATATACTCCCGGCTTACCTTCGGTTCTTTCCCTGGACCACCCGGCTCCAGTATGGCGGCCTTGGTTAATTTCTCAAACTCATCCTTCTTTAACTCATGGGTACGAGGATCCTTGCGCAGTAGTTCCAATAGTTGATTAGCGATGGCTTCCACAGCAATGATCTCCTTCTCTGCAGTGCACAAGACACCATTGTCAAAACTGGCTCCCTTTATGATGGAATCAGAGGCATGCTCTAAGTCTGCGGTCTCATCCACCACTGCCGGTGGATTACCTGGGCCAGCAGCGATCACCTTCTTCCCGCAGGCCATAGCCGCTCTTACCACCGCTGGCCCTCCCGTGACCAGAATGAGCTTTATCTTGGGATGCTTGAATAGTGTCTGGGCTTCCTCAATGGAGGGCTCGGCGACTGTGGCCATTAGGTTTGCTGGACCACCGGCTTTTATAACTGCCTCGTTCAATATCTGAATGGATCTTAGGGATACCCTCTTGGCTGCGGGATGGGGAGCGAAGACCACACTATTCCCCGCAGCGATGATACTGATGGCATTGTTTATTACGGTCGTGGCCGGATTAGTGGAAGGGGTCACGGCACCAATTACCCCAAAGGGAGCCATCTCCACCAAGGTTAGACCATGGTCTCCCGTATAGGCTACAGGATGTAAATCCTCTACCCCGGGTGTCTTTTGGGCAGATAGGAGGTTCTTCTGGACCTTATCCTCCCACCTTCCCATGCCCGTCTCTTCACAAGCCAATCTGGCTAAGCTCTCTGCCTCCCGAATAGCAGCCTCCCTCATGGCCTCAATATACTTACTCCTCTTCTCCAAGCTCTCCCGAAAGAGCTCCCTCTGGGCGATCCTTGCCGCCTCAATGGCCTCCTCCGCATTGGGAAAGACCCCTAGATCTCCTACACCTACTTTTACTCTAGGAAGTTCCGCCTCTTCCTTGGCCATCCTTTCTACAACTTCCCTAACCACTTCCCTTATCTTCTCTGGACTGATCTCCATCTCTCACTCTCTTTATAAAAAGTGAAGTTTACAGTAACCAGTTTACAGTTTCTCTTTTGCTTGTTACTGTTCGCTGGTTACTGGTTACTTCTATTCTAAGATTTACGGAATAATACTTTTCCCTCAGCCTCAATGGTATCGACAATGGCCATGATTACGGCATCTGTGGGGGTATCCTTGGTCCTTGTTGTCTGACGGGCAGAGGAGCCCTTGGCGATAAGGACTACTTCACCGATCCCAGCTCCCACAGCATCGATGGCCACTAGAGGGGAGCCCTCTTCCTTCCCTTCCATGCTTGTGGGCTGGACAGCAAGTAACTTGCACCCCTCTATCTTCTCATCCTTTCTGGTAGCCACCACCGTACCGATTACCTTAGCAAATATCATTTTCCGCCTCCTTATAGATTAGAGGTTTATAGTAACCAGTTTACAGTTTCTCTTTTTTTACTGGTTACTGTTCACTGGTTACTGGTTACTTCTTTCTTTTGCTGATTACGTTGTAGGTATCCCGGGCAATGACCAGTTCCTCATTAGTGGGGATGCAATAGACCTTGACCTTTGAATTAGGGGCGCTTATCTCCCCTTCCCTCTTTATTGTCTTCTCATTCTTCTCCTTATCGATGATCACCCCTAAGAATTCTAATCCCGCGCAACTTAAAGCTCTTATCTTGGGGACGTTCTCTCCAATCCCAGCAGTGAAGACAATGGCATCCACCCCTCCCATGACTCCCGCATAACTGGCGATATACTTCTTTATGCGATAGGTGAATATCTCTATGGTCAATCTTGCTTGCTCATCCCCTTTCTTCTCCTCCTCCAGAATATCATGCATATCACTGCTTATCCCTGATAATCCCTGAAGGCCGGAATGGAAGTTGAGCATGGTATTTACCTCATTCACTGATAATCCCTCATTGGTCATGATGTATAAGACAATGGCCGGATCGATGTCCCCACATCTCGTTCCCATGACCAAACCCTCCAAAGGGGTGAAGCCCATGGAGGTATCGATGGATACCCCTCCCTTGATGGCAGCAATACTTGCCCCATTTCCTAAGTGGCAGGTGATGACCTTTAGGTCTACCAAGGGCCTACCCATGAGATGGGCTACCCTCTGGGAGACATAGAGATGGGAGGTTCCATGGAAGCCATATCTTCTAATCCCATACTTGCGATACTGCATATAAGGCAATCCATAGATATAGGCATGTCTGGGCATGGTCTGATGGAAGGCGGTATCGAAGACCGCTACCTGGGGGACCCCAGGAAGGAGCTCCTCACAGGCCATGATGCCCCTTAAATTATGAGGATTATGGAGAGGGGCGAGTTCTATACAGTCCCTGATATCTTCTTTCACCTCTTCTGTAATTAGGACAGAGGCCGCAAACTTCTCTCCTCCGTGAACCACCCGATGACCAATAGCGGCAATTTCTTTCTTATCCTTAATCGCCCCCATCTCGGGATGGAGCAAAGTATCCAGAGCAATCCTGATCGCTTCCCTATGGTCTAAGGCCTCTACTGCTGACTTTAAGACTTTTTTCTCCGGTCCGATATGGGTGAGGAGGGCTCCGCTCATCCCGATCCTCTCCACAATCCCCTTGGCTAGAGCAGACTCCTTCTCAATCTCAATCAATTCATACTTCACAGAAGAGCTTCCGCAGTTTAGAACCAATATCTTCAATTTTACCCCCTTTAAGGTTGGTATTAGTTAACAGTTTGGGATAGGGAACTGGTTACTCTTTATCTTAACTTTTTATGATTTCGATGAAGTCTCCTTGAGATAATTCAGCAGCATTGGCCTCATCGATGTCTATGTGGAAATCTAACTTATGTGTCGGAGCAGACCTGATTATGACATTATCAAATATCAATGCTCTCTTGCCAGTTACCTTTACCTTTACCACATCCCCATCCTTTACCCCAAAGCCCCGCGCCTCATCAGGAGACATATGGATATGGCGCTGGGCAATGATCACTCCTTCCCTTAGGTTGATCTCACCCTTGGGGCCAATGATCTTTATTCCGCTTGAGCCTTTAATATCTCCTGAGATCCTCACAGGGGGCTTAATCCCCAGGATGTAACTATCCGTTCTTGATACTTCAACCTGGGTCTCTTCTCTTACCGGACCCAAAATGCGCACCCTATCCAACCTTCCCTTTGGTCCTACCAAGGTAACCACTTCATTGGCTGCGAACTGCCCTGGCTGTGAGAGGTCCCTTAACTTTGTTAGCCTTGCCCCTCTTCCAAAGAGGGTCTCTAAATCCTTTGGGGTAAGGTGAAGGTGCCTATTGGAGAGGCCGACCGGTATCTTTTCGAAAGGTGCCTTGGGAATAGCACCTAACTTATCTAAGACTTCCTTCACAATGGAACGGACTAACTTCTCATCATACACGTCTTTTTCCTCATTAAACGTTGACCATTTACCCTGTTAGAAATCCTTAGGAATATTTCTTTAAGGGATATATCTGAGGCGGTAAAAAACCGCTATCTTTCGTATTTCACAATCTGGGCAAAGGAACGAGCATCCAGGCTCGCTCCACCCACTAAAGCGCCATCGATGTCCTCCTCCCCCATTAGATCGGTGATATTCTCTGGGTTGACACTCCCTCCATACTGGATCCTGACCCCAGAGGCGGTAACCTCATCGTAGAGTTCTCTCAAAAGTCCTCTAATGAAAGAATGTACCTCTTGTGCTTGATCGGGAGTGGCGGTCTTCCCAGTTCCGATGGCCCATACCGGTTCATAGGCAATGACTATTTTTAATGCCTCTTCCCGAGCCAGGCCTTCCAGTCCTCGGGTGATATGTTCTCTCACCACCCCTTCAGTCACTCCCCTCTCCCTCTCCTCCAACCTCTCCCCCACGCAGATTATTGGAGTAAGGCCGAATCTTAAGGCTGCCTTTACCTTCCTATTCACGGACTGATTCGTCTCAGCGAAGAACTGCCTCCTCTCTGAGTGGCCAATGATGACGTATCTGCAGCCGAGATCGGTGAGCATAACTGGTGAGACCTCTCCCGTGTAGGCTCCCTTCTCCTCCCAGTGAAGGTCCTGGGCACCGAGAGAGATATTGGTTCCCTTTATGGCCTTGCCTACTGCAAAGAGAGAGGTAAAGGGGGGGCAGACCACGATATCCACATCATTGACCTTAGCGACCTCGGACTTTAACTTAGTCACTAAGTCCAGGGACTGGTCGATGGTCTTGTGCATCTTCCAATTCCCAGCAATTATCGGCCGGCGCATAGACTCCCTCGCTTCGCTAGGAGTAGACCCCGTTAGCGACTTGATTACAGAGAGGGAAGGAATATTCACCTTGGAAATCGGTCTCTTATCTGTTACGGAGTAAAAATGATATTCCAGGCTCTAACAGGGTAAAGATAAAAAGGTATTTCTCAGCTTCTTTCAATCCCTACTTTCTTATCTTTTACTTCCCAGGAGTGATGGGCATTACCCCTTCCATATCTGGATGGGGTCGGGGAATGACGTGGACGCTTATCAGTTCCCCCACCTTCTGAGCCGCGCTGGCCCCAGCATCGCAGGCTGCCTTACAGGCGGCAACGTCGCCCCGCACCAGGGTAGTGACATAGCCGGCTCCAATCTTCTCCCAGCCGACCAGTTTCACCTTGGCCGCCTTGATCATGGCATCCGTGGCCTCAATCAAAGCTACCAGTCCTCTGGTCTCGATCATCCCCAAGGCTTCTCTAATCTCTGCCATCTCTTACCTCCTTTTCGTCGGGCAATTTACAATGCTCAATGTTACTTTTTCCTTGCTACTTATTACTACCTTTAAAGAGAGAGACCCTATTCCTTCCCTCTTTTTTGGCGCGATACAAAGCCTGATCTGCCTGACTGATTAAGGTCTCCTTACGCATCCCTTCCTGATAGCTCGCCACCCCAATGCTTATGGTAATCTTAACCTTCTCCTCTTCCAAGAAGTCAAACCCCTCCACCTTCTTTCTCAGTCTCTCTGCCAGTTTAAAGGCTCCCTGGCCATCCGTCTCAGGCAGGATGAGGGCAAACTCTTCCCCCCCATAACGAGCAGGGATATCTGCTCCCCTTATGGCCTCTTTTGTAATCTGGGCAATATCCACCAGAACCCTGTCTCCAGCCGGATGGCCATAGGTATCGTTGAATCCCTTGAAGTGGTCGATGTCCATCATGAGTAGGGATAGCGGCGCTCGATATTTTCTCGCCTTCTCCGTCTCTTCTTCCAACCGATTCTGGAAAAAGGTATGAGTGTAGAGGCCGGTCAGTCCATCGTGGATCGCCTTCTCATATAAGATGGCGTTCTGGACGGCTACCGCGGCATGGCTTGCTAAGGTAGATAAGAGCTCCTCATCCCTTCTAATGAATGGCTGGCGGGAGACCTTATTGGAAAGGGTGATCACTCCTATCCCCTCCCCCTTCACTATTAGGGGAAGGGAGAGGAGGGTCTCTGTCTTATGGACTTTCTTCTCCATCTTCAGAGGCTTATACCAGGTATCCCGGAGGGTGTCACTGATCATGATAGGCCTCTTCTCCTCAAGTGCCTTACCCGCAACCCCTTCCCCCATCTTGAGCCTTAAGGTGCGCTTGGCCTCCTCACTTATCCCTATGCCATGGGCGATAAGGAGCTCTTCCCTCTCCTCATCCCAGAGCATGAGGGACCCTTTCTCCACCTGGGCTACCTCCATGAATAGCTCCACGATGAGTCTCAAGAGCTCCTCCTTCTCTAGTTTGGAGCTTATCTTTGTAGAGAGCCTCTGGATCATCTGAAGATCCAGGACCCTCTGGTCAAGCTCCTCTTTTGCCCGGGCGAGAAGGGTGCTCTTCTCCGAAAGCGCCCGAAAGCTTCCTAAAAGCCTCTGCGACATCTCATTGAATACCCCTCCCAACTCCCCGATCTCGTCTCGCGAGGTGATCCTTACCCTGGTCCCCAAGGCTCCCCTGCCGATCTCTCTAGCAGCCCGAACCAACCTATTTATCGATCGCGTGATGGTAGCTGCCAGGAGCAGGGAAATAACGATCCCTAGGATGAGCAGGCCAATGGTTAAAAGAAAGATGCGATCTCGGATCTCAGCGATCCTTCCTTTTAGGGGGAGAGAGGAGAAACCCACCCGAACCAGACCGATCCTTCTTCTCTCAAGAAGGATAGGGACCGCGATATCGTAGACCCCCTCTTCTGTAATCTGGAAGAGGGTGGTCCTTGCTCTCTGGGCCCGGAGGCTCAAGTCGTCACTCAAAGCCTTGCCCACCAAGCTCTTATCCGTATGGGCCATAACCTCTCCAATATCGTTCAAAATGATGACATAATCGATATCCTCACCCTTCCTACCTATCCCCTCCGCTATCTGGGCCAGGGTGATGTAGTCATTGGATAGGATGGCGGTGGTGGAGGTTGTGGCCAGGGCATTGGTAATATCCTTGGCCCTCTCGATCATCTGGTCAGTGGCCGTCCTCTCCTCCCTCTTAAGAGTAATCCCAGCTACTAAGGACATAATGAAGACGATGATCGCAATCACAAATCCAGCAATCTTTCCTGCTAAAGAAATCTTCACCCCGCACCTTTTTATATTCCTCTTTTTTCGTGCTTAAAGAGGCGGGTTCATCTAAAAGTAACCAGGTGAGACAAAGCCCGCCTCCCTTCCCTCTGGAGTAACTCTTAAAGAGCCAAACTGGATAACCCTTATCCTTTCTCCATCTCTAACTGGGGTAGATAAAAGGACCTCCTTCTTCTTGTAGTTGATCTTCTCAATCCTTCCCAGGCCTAAGGTATCACCCTTCTCGTCCAAAAGGCCCACCAGTATTCCCTTCTCTTCTCCAGCAACGATGCTTTTGATATTCCCCAATTCCTTACTTAGGTCCTTCAATTTCCCTTGGGAAAGAGGTTTTTGAGTAATGATCAATGTTCCCTCAAAGCCAGATAGTCTCTCGGCATAGAGAGCCCCAGGGATCTCTATCTCTTTTCCCGTCCTGAAGTAGCATCTATCCGTTACTATTCTCTCCAAAGGGAGCCTAATCTCCTTAGCATTTTTAAAGTATCTCTGGCTGGCCAATTCCCTGAGCTTCTTCCTTTCCTTCTCACTGGTAAGAGAGGCCTCCTTCGAGACATGGATTCTCACAATCTTTTTAGGATCACAGCCTTTAACTAGGTGTTCCAGCTCATCCTTCCTCTCTAAGAGGACCACGATCCCTGGAGAGAGGACCTCGATCTTTGATCTCTTAAGCACCCTCCCCCCATCTCCCTGGATCCAGCCCGTGGTGTTGACGATTACGGTATCTGCCCCTTTTAGACCAATCTCTGCCAATCTCTTGGTTCCCACAATGGTGGGTAAAAAGTGCAGGCCTGGGGAATGGGAGCCGATGAAGTAGATGGCGGAGGGCTCTGCCTCAAAGAGAAAGACTACTTGCTCCTTTAGGACCGCTAAGCCCAAAGTGCTCGGGATTCCAACATCGCTCTGCCCGGGATCCCCATCTAAGACCGCGGGCCGCACTCCTTTCTCCAGGAGCTTATTCGCCAAATAGGTGGCAAAGAAGCTCTTTCCGGTATCCATAGCACCTAAAATAAGGATAGTTCTTACTTTCTCCTTTATAATGCGGGCGATTAGATCATCCCAAGAGGGCGGAATGGTTCTCTCTCCAATTTTCTTTATCTCACCCGGCTTCTCTATCTCTAGGGAAAGGGTCGATTCTTTCTTGGCCTCTAAGGGGATGGACTTACCAAGGGGAATGAAAACTTCTTCTTTTTCTTCAACACTCTTCCCCACTGCTTCTATCCTTCCCCTCTTTACCCTTACCCTCCCTGGACCTTTTAGGATATAGATATCACCCTTCTTTACTTTATATTCCACTTACTTCTCCTTAAATACCAGAGTAGGCCAGATCTTCCCCAAGACACCCTTCTCCAGGGCCAGGATATTTTTAATCTCCCTCTTCTTTACTTCCACACTTTTCGGCCTTCTTGCCGTCTCTGGATTCTCTAAGAGGATGCCATCCTTCTTCTTAGACTTAACAGTCCCCAATATCTCAAAAGTCTTGGTCCGGACAAACACCCTCTCCCCCTTCCTCACTTCCTCAATCTTTTTCTCCTTCACCATGTAGGGCAGACAGGTAGAGATTATCCCAGGATAGATGGGGATTCTCTTATGGGTCTCCCAGATCTCTTTTAGTACCTCAACCACCAGGGCCGGGTTCTTATACTTATGAATGAGGTTTATCATCTCCTTCTTCAGATTGGGATAATCCGATTCCTGAAAGGTCATCCTTCCCTCCCAAAGTTTCTTATTGCTTTTGTAATCTCCTCTATTATTCCTTTATAGTGGGCTGTTCCCTCATAATCGGTATTGACCACTACTATAGGCATCTTCGTTTCCCCTGCAAACTTTAGCAAATCGTCTTTATCATCGTGGAGGTAGGTCTCCTCCATCTCCTCTTGGGATACCAGGTGGTCATCTACCCCAGCGGCCAGGGCCGCCTCATGCCTTCTCACATTCCTCCTCCAGCAGGTCTCAAAGGAGCAGTCGATATAGACAATAAGAGATTTAGCCAAGACCTTCCGAGCAAAGTTTTTCAGGGAATGAATATAACTTGAACGGGAGAACTCAATGAAGATCATCCTTCCCTCCTTATCCAGTTTCTTAATGTCTCTATTCACCTCTTTCAGGATATCATCCCAGACCTTGGGGTCGATAACCTTATATCCCCCATCCTCCGTTGGTCGGCATCTCTTATATTTTCTATCATTGACGAAGATATTCCAGAGTTTGGGAAAGTCATCCACCCTCACAAATTCCTGGGCAAGACCCTCCTCCTTCAATCTCGGGGCGAGCCTTCGATAGAGCTCGCTCTTTCCACATCCTGGCCTGCCCAACATGAATATACTTCTACATTCCCTCTTCATCCTCGTTTCACTCGGAAGTAGGGGAAACTTTTTTCCGTTTTTCTCACCTTCCCTATCGATCTCTGTTTTCTTCTGTTCATTGTTACTTGAAAATATCATTCAGATAGTCTGTCTCATCCCGGAGAAGTTTTTTAGCATTCAATAGTTCTTCAGAGTCCCTCACCGCAGTCTCCATGACGATTAACTCCACTTTCTTCTCTTTTACTATTCTAGCAAACCTCTCTAAGTTTTTTCTCTTCAAGAGCCCTTTCTGGTAATGAAGCGGAGGATGGAACTTCTTAATCCTGGGAATATAATCGTTGAGGTGGATCTCCTTTAGAAGTCCTGCCGGGATCTTCTCCATAATGCTTTCTGGGGGCTCGGGAATCTCCTTGGGTGGCGTTCCATCTGCCCTGGTGAACCAGTGGCCGATATCGAAGCAGTAATGAATCCCCAACCCCTTCTTCTCCACTTCCTCAATCACGGGATAGATCTCCTCTGGTTCCACGAAGACAATGTCAAAAGCAGTATTATTCTCAATATGGAAAAAGACCCCCATCTCGCGGGAGGCCTTTACCAATTCTACCAGGCTCTTAATGAGGCTTTCTTTTAGATCCTCCTGATACTGGGGACCAGCCTGATAGAAGGGAACGGTTCCGGGATGCATGATGGCATTGATGGCTCCCACCCCTTTAGCAAACTTAAGGTATCTCCTCTGTAAGGATACGGCAAGTTCTCTATCCGACTCCTGAAAGGCACAGGTGCTTGCCCCCACATAGGTATAGGGAAGATGGAGAGAGATTGTAATCTGGCACGCCTTTGCTACCTCTTTTGCTCTCTCTATCTCCTCCGCGCTCATCTCTAAGAAAGGGTTGGGCACACAGCCATCGAGTTCTATGTGATCCAGGCCGATCTCCTTTGCCACCTCTATCTGTTTCGGGATATCTCTCTTAGACTTTACCTGAGCCAGGGCATCGAGATCTAGAACACCTATCTTGCCTTTCTCGAATCTCTTTCTATCCTCTTGGCTTACATAATCTAACTCTAATAGATTAGTAAAATTCCTTCCAATCCTAACCATCCCTCCCTCCCTTGTTTTTGGGGAAGTAACCAGTTTCTCTTTTTTATTGGTCCATAAACCTCTATCTCTTCAAGTATTTCCCAATAAGTAAATCCAGTTCCTTCTTCCTCTTCTCTGGTATGGCCTCCTCTTTAGTAATGATAGTATTGGCTAAGGCCATAGCACAGGGACATTCCCTTTTATCCGGTATCCGGGGAATGACCGCCTTTACCAGTTCCTTTGCTTTTGAGGCATTGGCTTCTAGGTTCTTTAACACGGTCTCAACGCTCACCTCTTCTGCCACATGCCAGACATCGTAGTCCGTAACCAGGGCTACGGTTGCATAGCAGATCTCTGCCTCCCGGGCTAGCTTTACCTCGGGAAGATTGGTCATCCCAATGACCTCTACCCCCCAACTGCGATATATCCTGGACTCTGCCCGGGTAGAGAATTGAGGCCCTTCAATACAGAGATAGGTTCCACCCTTATGTATCCTATATCCTAAGTCCTTGCCCGTTTCATATAGAATCTCACTCAGGATAGGACAGTAGGGGTCAGCGAGAGAGATATGGGCCACTATCCCATCCCCGAAGAAGGTGGGAAGCCTAGTCTTCGTCCTATCGAATAACTGATCAGGAATAAAGAAGTCCCGGGGGCGGATCTCCTCCTTCATACTCCCTACCGCACTAAAGGCGATGATCCTTTCCACCCCCAGAGATTTTAGAGCATAGATATTTGCCTTGTTGGGGAGTTCTGTGGGCATGATCCTATGCCCCCTTGCATGGCGAGGGAGAAAGGCCACCCTCTTTCCCTCTAATCTTCCAGTAATAATAACATCTGAAGGCTCACCGAATGGGGTAGTGGGCTTTACCTCCTTTACCTCCTCTAGACCCTTGATATCATATAATCCCGTTCCCCCAATCACCCCAATCTTAATTCTCTCCATCTCATCCACCAAATCCAAGCTTACCGTTTACGGTAAAACGTAAACCTTTTATAGGTAATCTAATCCCAGATCTATGGCAACCTCCCTCTCCCTCTTCTTTAGTCCATTCTTATCTGCTCTTAAGGAGAGGCCCCTTAGCTGTTCATATAGTCTGAAGAAGGCCAGTATGGCAGAGGAGGTAGGTACGGGCGCTGTCCGGGTATTACACTCTGCCGCCTGGCCATGGCCTCCTCCAGTAATCAGGTCGGGAAAGCCATGCTTCCTCACCAGCCTACTGGCTAAGGCATGGCAGATCTTACCACAGTGTATCCTATCCGATGTCGAACGAAGAGAGAAATGGGTCCCTCCATCAGACTCCTTATTAATCATGATTAAGAGGACCTCTTTTTCCTTCGACTCTTTAGTAAGGTCATAAAGCTTCACAGAGCCCACCATGGGAAGTAAGGGGACTCTTTCACCAATGAAGAGATAGATGGCTACTCGACCTATCCTCCCCAAGGAAGTAATGGAATCTAAGAGATGGGTGGCACCCTCCCAATCCTTGAGATAGTATTTGTATAACTGCTGGATGACCCAGCGATAGGGGATCTCTGCTAAGAAATGATCGAGCCTCTTTAGGTTCGATATATTGGGGTTTCTTCTTCCATATTTTAATAGAGAGGTGAAGATTAGGTCCACCTGATCCACTCCCTTTAGAGACTTCGCCCGATCATTGTAGAAGTACTGGAAGCCCCCACCACAGGTTCCATGGATGAGTTCTGTGATGCGGGAGAGAAGAGAGGTCTCTTCCCTCTGGGTGATATCGAACATGGTGGGCCGGGACTTCAAGGGTGTAAGGAGATTTGCGAACTTTGAGGAATGCGTCTCATAGAAGGATTGGGCAAACTTGCTTATCTCAGAAGTGGAAGGATCGATGGCAAAGTCTCCTTTTAGGCCAATAAAACCTAAAAAGTCATCATAATCCTCTCTTAAACCTAAGTTAGTGGCGATCATGTGGACAAGGAGTGAGGTAGAGCACCTGATATACTCTCTCTCCCCGAGATCGCTATTCGGGTTATAGAGGAGGCATTTCTTGGGAGGCCCTTCGGGAAGATCGGGGGAGTGATGATCGATGACTACAATATCCTTAATGATCATGGTATGTTCATCGTAGTAGCTGGTAGTCCCCTTATCCAGAATGAAGAGAAGGTCGTATTTCCTCTTTTTGACTATATCAGCCAACTGCTCCTTAGTTAATATATAGGAGGGAGGAAAGGAATAATCGACCTCTGCCCCCAATTTATCCAAAAGACGCTTTAAAATAAGAGCGGAGACGATACCATCCGGGTCATCGTGGCTTACGATGAGACACTTCTGGTCTTTTGTCCCCTTTATACACTCGATAATCTTCTGTAATCCAAGAGAAGATTTAATCTCCTTCTCTATCCACTCGATATACTCCTGGGCCACTCTTAGCTCCTTTCAGTCGCGCCGCATGCTGCAAGCCCCAAGTTCTTTTGAAGCCTGCAACCTGTAGTATCTTAGCACACAAAAAAATAGGATGTCAAATATTTTTTAATTCTGAGGCCAATTAGGCCTCGCTACGCATACTCTTCTACTTTTCATAGGGTTTGCCATCTGCTGCTGGAGGAACCGCCCGACCGATGGCACTGGTCAAGACAACGATGGTTAAGAGATAGGGAATCATCTGGATGAACTGGGTGGGGATCTTCACCCCGGCGCTCTGGAGCTGAATCTGCAAGGCCTCGGCAAAGCCGAATAATAGGGAAGCTCCCGTTGCTCCTAAGGGAGTCCATTTGCCAAAGATCATGGCTGCTAAGGCAATGAAACCCCTCCCTCCGCTCATACCATCCGTGAACTGGTGCTGATCCAAAGAGAGCCAGGCCCCGCCCAATCCTGCTAAAGCGCCACTGATCAGGACCCCGGCATAGCGCATGTGATCTACCTTTACCCCTAAGGTATCTGCTGCTTGGGGATGCTCACCGCAGGAGCGCAAGCGTAATCCAAAGGGAGTCCTGAAGATCATGATGTGGGAGATGACCACGATAATCAGGGTTAGAAGGATGAGAGGGTTGGAGAAGATGGCATCGATTATTGGAATCCTACTGATTAAAGGGATCTTCCAGAAGGGAAGCCCAGCCACCCTCTCTGAGTTGGAGGAGGAGTGAAAGACGAGTTTTAAGATGAATTTGGTAATCCCGACAGCAAAGAGATTGATGGCCACCCCGCTTATTATCTGGTCTGCCTTATATCTTATGCTAACTACTGCATGGATAAGAGCGGTCAGGATTCCCCCGATGACCGCAGCCAGCACTCCCGCCCAGGCATTCCCCGTATACCAGGTAGCTAAGACAGCGCAGAAGGCACCATTTAGGATTATTCCCTCCAGACCGATATTGATTACTCCCCCTCTCTCAGAGAAGGTGCCCCCAATGGATGCCAAGATATAGGGGATGGAGATCCTTATGGTCTGGGTAATCATGACTAAGCTAAGGATGGCCTGCCACATCTCAAACCTCAATGTAAAATGTAAAATTAGCGGTGCAAAATTAAAAGTAGAAGAGTAATAACCAAATTGTTAATTTTTCCTTGATAATTTTGCCTCGGGCAACTTCGCGCCCTTATACTAAGGTTCTCTTCTTCAATCTCAAGAGATATTCCCGGAAGGGCCTGCTGGAAGCAATGACGAAGACGATGACGATGGCCTGCAGTATCTCAACCAGTTCCTTAGGAACATAGGCATTGATGACTAATCCGCCGAAACTCAAGAGACCGAATAGTAAGGCAGCTAAGATTATGCCAGTGGGATTATTTCTCCCTAAAAGGGCAACGGCAATGCCCATGAATCCCACTCCTCCCGCAAAACCCTGTTCAAAGTAATACTTATAACCCATAACATAATTTACTCCTGCCAGACCGGCCAAGGCACCAGAGATAGCCATGGTAAGGATTACACTTTTTGCCACATTAATCCCCCCATACTCAGCAGCCAAGGGGTTAAGGCCCACCGCCCTCAATTCATAGCCCAATGGGGTCTTCCATAAGATATAGTAGATAATGAGGCAGGCGAAGAGGGCTAAGAAGAGGCTATAGTTTAAGGGAGAACCAGAGAAGATGGGAAAGAGAGTGGAGAGACGGGGGATGGTCGCGGCTGGGGAGATGGCTGGGGTATGGACGGTCTCCGGGACAGAGAAGTGGTGGGCAATGAAATAATTGGTCAGGGCCAAAGCGACGAAGTTCATCATAATAGTGGTGATTACC
>DLMW01000031.1:13591-13844 GCA_002478245.1 bacterium UBP18_UBA7526 | reverse complement strand
GTCTTGAGTAAGGGTATTGTGATCGCTGGAGATATTAAGATTCAACTTGCTGATGTCGACCTCCTCAATATTAAGATAAGGCTCTTGGTCGCTTCTGTAGATAAAGCGATGGAGATGGGGATAAATTGGTGGCAGCAGGAGCCCTATCTATCCTCAAGAGCGAAAGAATCCGAGATAGAAAAGGAGAATATAGCACTGAAAAAGAGATTAGACCGCTTAGAGGAAAAGATAAAGGCAAGATAACAAACCGCAT
>DLMW01000031.1:9953-13279 GCA_002478245.1 bacterium UBP18_UBA7526 | reverse complement strand
CCCCGAAGGGGATATCTTGATTCTTTAGATGTCTCGGGGACAAAGATCTATCAGGATGGAATGGTAGCAGATGGTGAAGTGGGGCAAGAGATAGTTAGAGAAGGCGTAAAATCAGGTAGTAAAAATTATGAATTAGTCGCAAGGCTCCTTCAAAGAGGAGCCATTTTAGTCAAGACAGAGGATTTTAAACTTGTTAAGGAAGAGCGCGATAGGCTTCTTAAGATAACCCAAGCTAAGACGAAACTAAAGAAAATGCTCGGCTTTATAAGATATAGGTTAACTAAGGATCTACTCTTAAATGAGAGGGACAAGTTCATTGCCCAAAGGATAGACGAAACCCTAAGTCAGGGCGAGATAGGAATCATCTTTATCGGCGCCTATCACAATATTAAAAAGAGGCTCCCAGAAGACATTCAAATTAAAGAGATAAAGGATACAGAAAAGGTAAAAGAATATCAGAGGCTATTACCTTTTTATCATAAGCATAAAGAGCGGTTTGAAGAACTGGCCAAGTATCTGGTTTCCCCTCTAACCTAAATTCCATTCAATAAAAAGGCTGTTGTTCCAATATTCGGGATAGCAGCCTTTTTTGAGGAAAAAACGCATGTAAGTAGGTAACTGAAACCCTATCACACCTAAGTCACCAATGATTGAGGTATCCCGATCATTCAATCTCCTTCTGGTAGAGTAAACCCTTTTCCTTCTTGGTCGATCTTAGATACTCTTCTTAAAGATTTAAATCGCGGGGTTGACAAAAGGGAGGTTCTGTGATAACTTATCAAAATTGGGAGAAAGGCTATGAGCTATCTCTTGGCTATTGATGTGGGAAATACTACCACGGCTATTGGGGTCTTCAGGAAACGCGAATCAGCGCGAATAAAAGAAAGGCGCCCATTAACGCGAATCGAGAAAGAAAGACTGGTCATTAACTGGCATATCGCCACTATCCGCCAGAGGAGTGCCGATGAACACTATATCCTCCTTGAGGAATTATTTCGCTCTAAGATAAGGAAAGAGGATATAAAGGCTGTGGTCATCTCCTGTGTCGTTCCTCCGCTATTGGGTGCTTTAGAGGAATTAGCTAGAAAATATTTTAAGGTTAAGCCCTTAATCGTTGGTCCGGGGATTAAGACGGGCATAGCCATAAAGTATGATGATCCCCGGGAAGTGGGGGCGGATAGGATAGTCAATGCCGTAGCCGCCTATGAGAAATATGGTGGCCCAGTGGTTGTTGTTGACTTCGGCACCGCAACTACCTTTGATGTCATCTCTAAGAAGGGGGAGTATCTGGGAGGGGTCATTGCTCCGGGAATAGAGATCTCCTCCGATGCCCTATTTGAGAAAGCAGCCAGACTTCCCCGGGTAGAGATTACCAAGCCTAAGAGAGTAATTGGGAAGGATACGGTAAGTGCTATCCAGTCTGGATTGATCTATGGTTTTGTAGGTCAGGCGGATGAGATTGTAAGAAGGATCGGTGGGGAATTAAAGACCAAGCCGAAGGTCATTGCTACTGGTGGATTGGCGAGATTAATCGCCCCGGAATCAGAGACCATTGAGAGGATAGATCCTCTCTTAACCTTAGAGGGCCTTCGCCTGATATATGAAAGGAATGTGAAATGAACCCCACCCCAAAAACTTGACAATCAATTTTTTTTGTGCTAGATTATTATTAGCACTCTTATTTGATGAGTGCTAAGGAGGGGAATAGAAGATTAATGACCATTCGCGGTCTGATATACCCACGCAGTAAGCAATACAAGAAAATTCGCGTCTGGGAGTGACCATGCTTGATAAGAGGGAAAAGAGAATATTGGGAGCCGTGATCCATAACTACATCGCTACTGCCCTACCGGTAGGCTCGAGAACCATCGCCAAGAAATATAGACTCGACCTCTCCCCAGCCACCATAAGGAATTGTATGGCCGACTTAGAAGAAGCAGGCTACCTTACTCATCCCCATACCTCGGCCGGGAGGATCCCTACAGATAAAGGATACCGCTTCTATGTGAATCGTCTGATGGAGAGGGAGGACCTCTCAAGAGAAGAGAAGGCGAGGATTGAGAAAGAATATTCCAATAGGATGAATAGGATCGACCAGATAATGGAAGAGACCTCTCAGGTCCTCTCCCTTTTTTCCCACTATACCGGCTTCGTTCTGGCCCCCAATTTAGAGGAGTCCATCTTCCATCACTTAGAACTTATTCCTTTGGAGAACGGAAGGATCTTAAGCATCCTGGTCACTGGTTCGGGACTAGTTAAGAATAGGATAATAGAGATAGAAAAAGTCCTTTCCCAGGAAAGACTACAGAAGATCCTTGCCCTCATTAATAATCGGCTTCCCAACCTGCCTTTCAAGAGGATTAAAGAATTCATCTCTGACCAATTGAAGATAGAGGGGCAAGCAAAAGGGATTTGGGAATTAATGGATCAGATCTTCACCTGGGATGGGGCAGAGGAGCTCTACTTAGGAGGAAGGATTAATATCTTAGAACACCCAGAGTTTAGAGACTTAACCAGAACAAAATCTATCTTCCAGGCCTTAGAGGAAAAGAGATTACTGACCGCGGTCTTGAATAAGACCGCCTCCAGTGAGGGAGTAAGAATCTTAATCGGAAAAGAGGCCAGATGGAGAAAGATTAAAGATTTAAGTCTGGTTACCTCTACCTATCGGATAAATGGTCTGCCGGCAGGGGTCTTGGGGGTTATCGGGCCCCGGAGGATGGAGTATTCCAAGGTTGTTTCTTTAGTGGACTTCATGGCCAAGATGGTGAGTGAGGTTCTAACAAACCTGAGTCATACCATAATTAGTAGTAGGAGAGTAGGAAAGTGAGCCCGAAGGGTAAGCCCTGAACCATGTGGTCGAGGCAGAAAGAGATGCCGGATAAAGAGAGACAAAAGAAGAAGCCTAAAGAGAAGTGGCTGAGGCTCAAGCAGGAGTTAGAGAAGGAACGTAAGTTAGCCTTGGAATATAAAGAGCATCTTCAAAGGCTTCAAGCAGACTTTGAGAACTATAGGAAGAGAGTAGAGAAAGAGAGAGAGGACTTCGTCAAATTCTCAAAAGAGGATTTAATTCACGAACTTCTTTCCGTTTTAGATAACTTCGAGACAGCCCTCCATCATGTGAGGAATGCTACCGAGCCCAAGAAGATAATAGAGGGAATAGAACTGGTAGAGAGGCAGCTCCACAATATTTTGAAGAAGGAGGGTTTACAAGTTATCGAGGCCAAAGGAAAACTTTTTGATCCACGTTTACATGAAGCACTGATGAAGGTGGAAAATAAGGATGTGCCAGAAAATACAGTAATTGAGGAGTTGCAAAAGGGTTA
>DLMW01000031.1:0-9726 GCA_002478245.1 bacterium UBP18_UBA7526 | reverse complement strand
GGAGGTTAAAATGGCAAAGGTAATCGGTATTGATTTGGGAACATCGAATTCAGCTGCAGCAACGACGGAAGCGGGCAGACCGGTAATTATCCCCTCAGCAGAAGGCGCTGGTGTTGCTTCGGGAAAGGCATTCCCTTCCTTTGTTGCCTTTACCAAAGATGGCCAGCGTCTGGTTGGTGAACCAGCCAGGCACCAGGCAGCCATAAACCCGGAAGGAACGGTTACAGCTTTCAAGAGGAAGATGGGGCAAGACTATAAATATAGGATCTTTGGCAAGGAATATACGCCCCAGCAGATCTCTGCCTTTATCTTGCAGAAGATAAAACAGGATGCAGAAAGCTATCTTGGCGATAAAATTGAGGAAGCAGTGATTACCTGTCCGGCATATTTTGATGATAACCAGAGGACGGCTACCAAGGATGCGGGAGAGATCGCGGGCTTAAAGGTCTTGCGCATAATCAACGAACCCACTGCTGCCTGTCTGGCATATGGTCTGGAGAAGGCGGGAAAGGAATTGAAGATCTTGGTCTTTGATTTTGGTGGTGGAACACTCGATGTTACCATTATGGAGATGTGGAAGGAGGGTGGCTTTAAGGTTATGGCTACTAGTGGTGATACCCAGCTCGGTGGGACGGATATGGATAATGCACTTATTGATTATATCGCAGAGGAATTTAGACGAGAGACGGGGATCGATTTGAGGAGTGACAAGATGGCGATGCAGCGTCTGGCCGAAGCAGCGGAGAAGGCGAAGGTTGAGCTTTCCAGCACCCTGACTACAGATATCAATCTCCCTTTCATTACTGCTGACGCAACCGGTCCCAAACATCTGACTATGACCATCAATCGCTCAAAATTAGAAGAGTTAGTCTCCCCCATTATTGAGAGATGTCTAAGGCCGCTGGAACAGGCATTAAAAGATGCCCAGGGTGCATTTGCCAAGGAAGGTGTAAGTTTCAGTGATCGGGATATTGATAAAATCATCATGGTCGGTGGCCCGACAAGGATGCCCATTGTGCAAAAATTTGTTGAGGACTATTTGGGAAAGAAGATCGAGCGGGGGATCGATCCCATGGAATGTGTTGCCCTGGGTGCCGCCATCCAGTCCGCGATTATTAAAGGTGAGGTAAAGGAAGTTTTGCTTCTCGATGTTACTCCGCTATCTCTAGGCATTGAGACCTTGGGTGGTGTAAATACAAGACTCATTGAAAGAAATACCACTATCCCTACCAGAAAATCTCAGATTTTCTCTACCGCTGCCGATAATCAAACGGCAGTTACCATTCGTGTCTTACAGGGTGAGCGACCGATGGCGGATGATAATGTGGAGTTGGGTAGATTTGACCTGGTTGGTATTCCACCTGCCCCCCGGGGCGTTCCGCAGATTGAAGTAACCTTTGATATCGATGCCAATGGTATTGCGCATGTCTCGGCCAAGGACCTGGGTACAGGTAAGGAGCAATCCATCCGCATCACCGCTCCTAAGAAGCTCTCTAAAGAAGAGATTGAGAAAATGATAAAGGATGCGGAGAGGTTTGCTGCGGAAGATAAAAAAAGGAAGGAAGAGGTGGAGCTCATTAATCAGGCAGATACTTTGGTTTATACCACGGAGAAATCCTTTAAGGAATTTGGTGATAGAATAAGCCAGGCTGAGCGTGCTGATATCGAGGCCCGGCTCAATGACTTAAAAACTGCGATAAAGGATAAGAATGTAGAGAGGATCAAAAGAGGGATGGAGGATTTAACCAAGGCTTCTCATAAGTTGGCTGAGGAGATTTATAAACAAGCAAGAGCAAAACAAGAGAGGAAAGCCGAAGAGGAAAAGCCTAAGAAGAAAAAGAAGAGGGAAGACATCGTAGAGGGAGAGTATAAAGAGGAAGAGGAGAAGAAAAAAGAGAAGTGGAGTGGATGTGGCGATTAAGCGCGATTACTATGAGATACTGGGCATAGACCGGGATGCTTCCCAAGAGGAGATAAAGAAGGCCTATCGAACCTTAGCGCTCCAGAATCATCCGGATAAGGTAGCCCTGGATAAGAAGAAGGAGGCAGAGGAGAGGTTCAAGGAGATATCTGAGGCCTATGCTGTTTTATCTGATCCAGAGAAGAGGCTCACCTACGATCAGTTTGGCCATGCGGGTATTGATGGGCAGTATACCTATCAAGATATCTTCCGGGGTGCCGACTTTGGGAGTATCTTTGGTGGTCGGGGCTTTGAGGATATCCTGAGGGGCTTTGGCTTTGGCGGGACCTTTACCGATATCTTCTCTGATTTCTTTGGTACCCGGGTAGCAAGAAGGGCCCGGAGGGGTGAGGACCTAGAGTATCCCTTAGATATTACCTTAGAAGAGGCAGCCAGAGGATGTGAGAAGAAGCTAGACATCTATCATACTGTTACTTGCTCTACTTGTAAGGGAAGCGGAGCAAAGCCGGGAACGGGAAAGAGGACCTGCCCCCAGTGTCAGGGAACGGGCCAGATAAGGTATGCTCAGGCTTTCTTCACTTTTTCCCAGACCTGCCCCCAGTGTCAGGGAACGGGCGAGGTGATCGAGGCCTCTTGCCCCCAGTGCCGCGGCAGAGGAAAGATCAGGAAGGCCTCCAAGATATCCCTGAAGGTCCCTTCTGGAGTGGATACGGGAACCTCGATCAGGGTAAGGGGAAAAGGGGAGGCGGGGGAGCTCGGTGGCCCATCTGGCGACCTCTATGTTCTCATCCGTCTAAGACCCCATAAGATATTCGAAAGGGAGGGAAGCGACCTTTACTGTGATGTACCCCTTAGTTTCGTTACCGCTACCTTAGGAGGGGAGATCGAGGTTCCCACCCTGGAGGGAAAGGCGACCATGAAGATCCCTCCTGGGACCCAGACAGATAGTGTCTTCAGACTAAAAGGAAAGGGAGTCCCTTCCCTTCATGGCCGGGGCAGGGGTGATGAATATGTAAAGGTCATCGTCCAGGTCCCCAAAGACTTAAATGAAAAGCAGAAAGAGATTCTAAGAGAATTTGCCAAGGCAGGTGGCGAGAAACTCTCTATCTCCAAAAAGAGCGTTCTTGATAAGATAAGAGAAACTTTTAAAGGCGGGGAAGAGTAAAGGAATTTTCATGAGGCGCTTCTTTGTCGAAGAGAAAGATATCAAGGAAAACCAGGTTACCATAAAAGGGGATGAAGCGAGGCATATCGCTAGGGTCTATAGACTAAAAGAGAAAGATAAAATAAAAGTCTTTACTGGGAAAGGGAGGGAATACTTAACGGAGATAATTCAAGCCAGTAAAAAAGAAGTCACGGGAAGAATTTTAAAAGAGAGTAGATTAGATACCGAACCACCAATTGAAATAACCCTGATTCAAGGAATCCCCAAGTCTAGTAAGATGGATTTCATCGTCCAGAAGGCCACAGAATTAGGGATAAAGAGAATAATCCCCGTTACCACCCAGAGAACGATTGTTAAACTCGATAGAGAGAAGGCAAAAGCGCGCCAGGTTCGCTGGCAGAGGATCGCTACCGAAGCAGCGAAGCAGAGTGGCCGAGCCATGGTTCCCGAGGTTTTCGAAGTAATCTCCTTTACCCAATCATTGGAGAATATAAGTAGAGAAGGCCTAAACCTCATTCCCTGGGAAGAAGAGGAAACCACTTCTCTAAAAGAAGTTTTAAAACGATCCCGGATCCCGGATCCAGGATCTAAGATCACGGTCTTCATCGGCCCCGAGGGAGGATTTGCTTCTGAGGAGATAAAGGCAGCAAAGGAAAAAGGGGCACTTCCGGTAAGCCTGGGTCCGAGGCTCTTACGTACCGAAACCGCGGGATTGGTTACTTTAGCCATGATATTATACGAATTGGGTGATATGGGATGAGTCCCGCACCTTTAGGCAAGGGTAAAAGATGAATAGAGAAATCTGCGGGGTGAGGAGCGTTGCCTTTCATACCCTGGGTTGTAAGGTAAATCAATACGATACCCAGGCCATGATGGAGGCCCTGGCAAAGGATTATAGAATAGTATCTAGCGAAGAGGGAGCGGACATCTACATCATCAATACCTGTACGGTAACTGGTAGAGCCGATCAGAAGTCCCGTCAATATATCAGAAGCATCATCAGGAAGAATCCTGAGGCCTTTGTTGCTGTTACTGGTTGTTATGCTCAGAGGAAACCATTCGAGATTGCTAAGATTCGCGGGGTGGACTTAATCTTAGGAAATCAGGAGAAGAATAGAATATCTTCCTTCCTTAACGGGGGAGGGAAGAACTCGGGGTCCTTAGTCTTTGTGGAGGATATTGACTTCGCTTTAAGATATGATATTCCGAATGTGACTAGCCACCAGTTCCATTCTCGGGCCTTTGTCAAAATACAGGATGGCTGTGGAAACTTTTGTTCTTACTGTATCATCCCCTATGTTCGGGGGAAGGAGAGGTCCCAGCCCTTACCAGATATCTTGGAGGAGATAAAGGGGCTGGCAGGAAAGGGCTTCAAAGAGATTGTCCTAACCGGCATTCGTTTGGGCTCCTGGGGAGAGGATCTAGATGGCAACATTACCTGCGCCATGCTCTTAGAGAAGGTCTCTGAAATAGAAGACTTAGCGCGTATTAGATTGAGTTCCCTAGAACCCAGGGACTTGAGTGAGGAATTAATAGATAGGATTGCCTCACTTCCCAGGGTCTGCCCCCATCTCCATATCCCTTTGCAGAGTGGAGACGATAAGATCCTGAAAGCCATGAATCGGCCTTATGACACTTTCTATTACCAGGATCTAATCAAAAGAATAAGGGAGAAAATTGGGGGGATAGCGATCACTACCGATGTTATGGTCGGCTTCCCTGGGGAGGGAGAAGGGGAGTTTGAGAATACCTATAACTTTGTCCGGAAGATGAAGTTCTCTAAAATGCACATCTTCCGGTTTTCTCCTCGTCCTGGAACACCTGCCGCGCGATTCAAAGAGAAGGTAGGAGAAAGAGAAAAAAAGAAAAGAAGCGAAAAATTATTAGCGTTATCTTCCAGGATGCAGGAGGAATTCAATATATCATTTTTGGGTGAGACCTTAGAGGTTCTTGTTGAAAAGAGAAGGAATGACTATTTGACTGGCCTCACAGGCAACTATATCAGAGTAACTTTTAATGGCCCGGGTAAGTTGGTAAATAAGATAGTGAGAGTAAAGATTACCCGGATCGAGAAAGGATATGTCACGGGTAAGTTAATATAGCCGGAAACTGTAAACTCTGTATAATTTTGGAGGGGAGATGAAGGAGTGCCTTTTCTGCAAAATCATAAAGAGAAAGATCCCTGCTGAGATGGTATACGAGGATAAAAAGTTAATCGCCATAAAGGATATCCACCCCCAGGCACCAGTCCATCTTTTGATCATCCCCAAGAAGCATATCCCCACTCTCTTAGATTTAAATAATAAGGATAAGGAACTGATCGGCCATATCTATTTAGTGGCCGATAGGTTAGCTAAGGAAAGATCTACTGCCCAGTGTGGCTTTAGGGTAGTGGCCAACTGTGGTCCAGATTCTGGCCAGGAGGTCTTCCACATCCATTTCCATCTCCTGGGAGGAAGGAGACTCGGCTGGCCTCCCGGCTGAGACGCAAATCAATACGAACTGTTGGGCAAGAAATATAGGATAACTCAAACACGAAGCAATACGAATTCAAAGCTGAAGCACAAAAAATTATTAAATCATCCTTAAGGAAGGGGTGACAGTGAAGCGCCCTGGAGGGAAAACCTTGGGTTTCCCCTATGGGGAGCGAATGAAATGAGCGACAAGGGAGGTGTTCATGAATGGCAAAGATAGAGGTAAGAGAACATGAGTCTATTGAAGAGGCCCTGCGGAGGTTTAAGAGGGAACTTCAGAAATCGGGCATCCTCTCTGAGGTAAAGAGGAGGAGGCATTACGAGAAGCCCTCTGAGAAGCGCAGGAGGAAGATGATCGAGGCTGAGAAGCGCAGGAGGAAGAGACTCGCCCGTGCCCGAGGGGAGAGAAGAGAAAGGAGAAGGGAAAGAGGAAGAAGATGAGTCCCCTTAGACCTTTGTATCTCAAATGGTGTTTTTTGAATAATGAAAAAATTGTCTATGGAGAACCAAGGATTTTACGGGATTCAGAGGAGGTCTAACGGGATGAAATTAAAGGAGAGACTGAATGAGGATATGAAAAAGGCCTTAAAGGCAAAGGAGACCTTGAGGCTCTCTACCATCCGCCTTCTCTTGGCAGCGATTAAAAACCTGGAGATCGCTAAAGGCAAAGATAAGGAATTGAAAGAGTCTGATATCATGGGCGCCCTCAAGCTCGAAGCCAAGAGGAGGAAAGAGTCAATTGAGGCATATAAGAAAGGTAAGCGGGAAGAGCTGGTGGAGAAGGAGACAAGAGAGCTTGAGATCATCAAGGAATATCTGCCCCCAGAGCTCTCTCCAGAAGAGCTCAAGGAGTTAATAGAGGAGACGATTGAAGAGGTAGGCGCAAGGGACCTAAAGGATATGGGGAGGGTAATGGGCGCTGTCATGGGAAAGGTTCGGGGAAGGGCAGATGGTCAGGTAGTCAATCAGATGGTAAGGGAAAAACTCATTAAACGCGAATCAACGCGAATAACAGAAGAGGGGAGATGAATCCCGCACCCTCTTTATATTCATTAAAATGTATCAAATAAGACTCATAAAAATCAGATAATTAGAAATAGTTAGATAGACAAATACTTTTGAATAAAGGAGAAGGTGCGGAATGAGCTGGCTGGATGGGGTAATCATTATCGTCTTGGCCTATGGCCTGATTAGAGGATTATTCAAGGGATTCTTCAGGGAGTTCTTTCAGCTACTGGGGATCGTCTTAGCAGTCATCATCGCCTTCCGTTACTTCCCAACCTTAGGGAATTACCTGGTGAGCCTCTTCCATTGGCCGCTCATGCTAGCCAATGGCGTGGGTTTTCTTCTGATCTCCTTTGCCGTTGCTGGAGTCTGTTATCTCTTGGGCCGCTTATTGCGTCGGGCAACTAGGTTCTTGGCCATAAGATGGCTGGACATTATTGGAGGAGGAGGATTTGGGATTCTGAAACTGGCTCTCATCCTAAGCCTCCTTCTGAACGCCTCCCTTCTCCTCTCCTCATCCCTCCCCAGCCTGAAGGAAAAAATAATAAAGGAATTCGATAAGACAGTTCTGGCTGGGCCAGTAGTTGACCTCGCTCCCACTCTCTATAGAGGAATAGTGAAGGTCAAACCTTCCTTTGACTATCAGGCCCTCTTTAGGAAGGCCCCCCAGGCTAAAGAGAGAATGAGAAAGGTGGCTACAGAATATAAAAGGGTAGGAAAAAGGCTTAAAGAAGTTTTAAAATAGAAAAAGGAGTGAATTATGAAATTAAAAGAGATCTATCGGCTGGCGGTTGAAAGAGGGATGGCTAATGACCCCAGAGGAAAGAGAGAGGTGGAGAAGGAACTTAAGAGAAGAAGGAAGGGATATGATAGGTTATCCCAGGAAGAGAAGGGGGATTTCGACTTAGAGAAACTCTCCCATCCCTATACCGATACCAGGATACTCTATGGAGATCCGAATAAGGAGATCAAGACCATCTTGGCCGGGATAGACATCGGAGAGGGGGAGCTCCTCTTAGGAGATAGATTGCGCCAGAAGGGTGAGAAGATAGATCTAGCCCTCTCCCACCATCCGGCAGGCCGGGCCTATGCCTCCTTCTATGAGGTGATGGGCATGCAGGCCCAGATCCTATCCCAGTATGGCATCCCCATCAATGTGGCTGAGGATCTACTGGAACCCAGGATAAAGGAAGTGGAGAGGAAGGTCCTTCCCGTCAATCATATGCGGGTAGTAGATATGGCCCGGCTTCTTGATATCCCTTTCCTCTGCATCCACACCCCGGCGGATAACATGGTCGCCAGCTACTTGAAGAGGGTCATGGATAGAAAGAAACCAGATACTGTGGAAGAGGTGCTGGAGATCTTAAAAGAGTTTCCGGAGTATGAAGAGTCTAATAAGAACAATGCCGGCCCCAAGGTGATCATTGGAAAGAAGGAGAGGAGCGCGGGAAAGGTATTTGTCGATATGACTGGAGGAACGGAGGGTTCGGAGAAGATCTTTGAGAAGCTATCTACTGCTGGGGTAGGAACCATTGTGGGCATGCACATCTCTGAGAAGCACTATCAGGAAGCAGAGAAGCACCATATCAATGTCATTGTTGCTGGCCACATGGCAAGCGATACCCTGGGACTAAACCTCTTATTCGATGAGATAGAGAGGAAGGAGAAACTCACCATCATTCCCTGCTCTGGCTTCCGTCGTTATAGGCATAAGAAGTAACTGGCCTCAGGTTTTACAACTTGAGGCTTGCGGCTTGGAGATTATAATGAGTGATCGGGTCTCTGATGCGCTCTTGGATAGAATCCGGGAGGCGAATGACATCGTCTCTATTATTGGGGATTATCTTGTCCTGAAGAAGGCAGGAAGGAACTTCAAGGCATTATGCCCCTTCCATACTGAGAGAACCCCCTCCTTCATGGTCAGTCCCGAGAAGCAGATCTTCCATTGTTTTGGCTGTTTCCCGCCAGGTGCTTTAATCAAGACTAGGAAGGGTTTTCACAAGATTGAAGATATCCAGTCAGGAGAATCGGTTCTTACCCATCGCGGTAGATTTATGCCGGTTGTGAGAACCTTATGGAGACCTTATAATGGGGAACTTATAGAGATACATACCAGTAAGTCAAATCTACCTGTAATTTTAACTACAGATCACGAAGTCTTTGTAATAAAGACAAAGAATTGTCAGTATAAATGGCGGGAGACTAGAATCTGCCAGTGGCGATGCAGATTAGACTGCCCCACAAAATTCTTCAAAGAGTATAAAATAGAAAAATTACCAGCCACTCAACTCTCTATTAATGATTATCTACTCTATCCCGTTAGCCAAGAGATAGGTGATGTTGAATTTATAGATTTAGAGAGGTATTATGATCGCAGAGAGAGTGATTTTGGGCCAGAGATAGGACCTATTCCCACCAAGATAAAGGTCAATGAAAAATTTTTAAGGTTAATTGGATACTGGATTGCAGAGGGGAGTAATCATCGCGCCTATATCCGATTCAGTCTAGGAAGCCAGGAAAAGAAATTTGCCCGGGAAATAGAAGAACTTATCAAAGATATTTTTCGGATAGAGACTTCCCATCATATCAGGGAAAAGGCAAACAAAACTGGCTTAGAAATAACCGCAGGCAATTCAAAACTATCTAACATCTTTGAGAATCTTTGTGGGAAAGGGGCAGAGAATAAACATATCCCCTTTGAACTAGAGAATCTGCCTCCTAAGAAACAGAGGGTGATTTTAGATGCTATCTTTAAAGGGGATGGAGATACTGGTAAGGTTGCTAAGTGTAAAGAGGATAGAGAATTTAAGGCCATCACCACCGTATCTCCAATTTTGGCTGAACAACTAAAGGATGTTCTGTTAAGATTGGGAATTTCCCCCACGGTCCGGGTAGAGAATAAGATAGATAGAGCAAAACATAAAACTGCCTACACCATTCTATGGCAAGAGAATATTAAGTTGCATTTTTCAGATATTAGAGAGATAAACGGTCTCGATTATCAAATTTTGCCAATTAAAAAAATTGTAAGAAGGAAATTTATTGGGAATGTCTATAATCTAACCGTAGCTGAGGATCACTCCTATACCACACACAATTTTGTAGTAGGAAATTGTGGCGCCGGAGGGAATGTCTTCAACTTCTTGATGAAGTATGAGAAT
>DLMW01000033.1 GCA_002478245.1 bacterium UBP18_UBA7526 | reverse complement strand
GAGGGAGGGCTTTGGGGGAAGGTATGGGGGATGAACTCCGTTTCCTTCCCCAAAGCCCTCCCCTTTACTTCGTCCTCGTCTCGCCTGACTTTGGGGTCTCTACAGAGTGGGCCTATAGAAACTTAAGAAGGGCCGGGCGCCCGAAGCGCGACTTCTCTGGCGAAGTCTCAACCCAGGCGGGGGACTTGACAAAAGAAAGACGAAGTATTAGAATAATCTTATCTGCTCTAAAATCTGGCAAGGTAAGGGAGATCGGTGATAGCTTATATAATAGATTAGAAGAGGTGGTCATTCCCAAGCATCCCCAGATTGCGAGAATAAAGAAAAGACTCTTGGAGTTGGGTGCCTATGGGGCTTTGATGAGTGGTTCTGGTCCCGCTGTCTTCGGTATCGTTAGGGATTACCAAAAAGCAGAAGGGATCCATAGTAAGATAGAGAGAGATTTTGGGAGAGTCTTTCTTTTGAGATCGTTGCAACGGCACAAGGAAGGTGGTGAGAACTAGATGGAGATCACGGAAGTGCGCATCGCGCTCAGGGATGAGGAGAAGCTCAAGGCCTTTGCCTCCATTGTCTTCGATGGCTGTTTTGTGGTGAGGGGCCTGAAGGTGATTAAGGGCATAAGGGGACTCTTTGTCTCCATGCCCTCCCGGAGGCTTCAGAATGGGAGCTTCAAGGACATTGCCCATCCCCTGAACAATGAGACGCGGAGGATGATCGAGGAGAAGGTCATTGGAAAGTACCAGGAGGCCCTCGCCTCCCAAGGAGTAACCCCAGAGGTTCCGGAAGAACCCAGGGCCTGGGAGGAGACTCCTGAGGAAGAAGAGAGGTAAACCCCGTTGATGGGAAACTATCTACGGGGTAAAAAGAGTTGCCGGGTGGTCTAATGGTAGGACACGGGCCTTTGGAGCCCGGTGTGATGGTTCGATCCCATCCCCGGCAGCTACAGATCAGGAGAAGAGAAGAAGAGTAAGAGAGTAATACTTTTTACTTTCCTACTTTGATACTATCCTACTCCGAGTGAGGATACCATGGAAGATATTGTGGCCATTGTCCTGGCAGGGGGTGAGGGGACAAGAATGAAGTCTCGCTTGCCCAAGGTCTTGCACCAGGTCTGTGGTAAGCCCATGATAGAATATGTCATTGAACGATTAGAAGAATTGAATATAGATAAGAAGCTGGTCATCATTGGATATAAGGGAAGCCTACTTAAAGAAGCCCTGGGCAAGAGGGTAGATTACATCTGGCAGAAGGAGCAATTGGGTACTGGCCATGCCTTAGCCCAGACTAAGGAAGCCCTCACTGGATTCAAAGGGGATCTCCTAGTCTTAAGTGGGGATACCCCTCTCTTGACTACCCAGACCTTGAAGGGATTGATCGAGACCCATAGAAAGAGGGATGCCCTGGCTACCATTCTTACCGCCATCCTAAAACCCCCTACCGGGTATGGGAGGGTCATCCGCCACGGGGACGGAACCATCCGGAAGATTGTGGAGGAGGAGGATGCCACGATCATCGAACTGGCCAATGAGGAGGTGAATGCCGGGACCTACTGCTTTAAGGAGGAAGCCATCTTCAGTGCCTTAGAGAAGATAAGGCCAGAGAACGTCCAGGAGGAGTATTACCTAACAGATGCCATTGAGGTCTTGACCAGGAAGGGCCATAGGGTAGAGGCCTATACCACGGATGATTCGAGGGAGATCATCGGGATTAATAACAGGAAGGACCTTGCTTTGGCCAATAAGATCATGAGGGAGCACATCCTGGATAGGCTCATGCACAATGGAGTAACCATCATCGACCCTCTGACTACCACCATTGACCAGGAGGTAGAGATCGGTCAGGATACCATCATCTATCCCTTCACCATAATTGAAGGGAAGACGAAGATTGGAAGGGATTGCATTATCGGCCCTGCGGTCCAGATAAGGGATAGTAGGATAGCCAATAAGGTTGAGATCAAGAACTCATCCATTCAGGGTAGTATCATAGAAGAAGAGGCCAGGATCGGTCCCTATGCTCACCTGAGGCCAGAGAGTAGAATTGGAAGGAGAGCCAAGATCGGGAACTTTGTGGAGATAAAGAAATCCACTGTTGGGAGCCAGTCCCGGGTGGCCCACATGTCCTATATTGGGGATGCTACCCTAGGGGAGGATATCAATATCGGGGCGGGGACCATCACCTGTAACTACGATGGTTTTAGGAAGTATCCCACATTCATTGAGGATAAGGCATTTGTGGGGAGCAATACCAACTTCATCGCTCCGGTTAAGATCGGCAGAGGAGCAGTAATCGGAGCCGGCTCCACCATTACTGAGGATGTTCCTCCCTATGCCTTAGCCATTGCTCGGGGAAGGCAGAAGAACATAAAGGACTGGGCAAAGAAGAGGAGGAAGAAGAGATGAAGGATAAACTAAAGGTCTTTACGGGGAATGCTAACCCAGAATTGGCAAAGGAGATCTGTAGATATCTAAAGATCCCTTTAGGCAAGGCAGAGGTGACCCGGTTCTCGGATGGGGAGACCTATGTCAAGATATTGGAGAATGTCAGGGGGAAGGATGTCTTCATCGTTCAGCCCACCTGCCCCCCAGTGAATAAGAACCTAATGGAGCTATTACTCATGATTGATGCTGCCCAGAGGGCCTCGGCAGAAAGGGTTACCGCTGTTCTACCCTACTATGGATATGCCCGGCAGGATAGGAAGGTTGAGCCTAGGGTTTCCATCGCTGCCAAACTGGTGGCCAACCTCATTGCCCGCGCCGGCGCCCATCGGGTGCTCGCCTTGGACCTCCATGCCGCCCAGATCCAGTCCTTCTTCGATATCCCAGTGGATCACCTATTTGCTCTCCCAACCATCTGCAGATACTTCAAGAAGAAGAAGTTCGTTGTTGTGGCTCCTGATGCTGGGGGAGTAGCCAGAGCGAGGTTCTATGCCAAGAGATTAGGGGTTCCCTTGGCCATTATTGATAAGAGGAGAGACTTGACCGGAAAGACAACGGTGATGAATGTCATTGGTGAGGTAAAGGGTAAGAACCTGGTCATTGTTGATGACATCATAGATACTGCCGGGACTCTGATAAAGGCCGTGAGGGCCTTAAAGGATGAGGGGGCGAAGGAGATCTCTGCTGCCTGCACCCATGGGGTCTTCTCCCCTCCCGCAATAGAGATATTAAGGGAGAAGGCGATTAAGGAAGTGGTAATTACCAATACCATCCCCCTTCCCAAGGAGAAGAGGCTTGCCAAGATAAAGGTTCTATCCGTTGCCCCTCTCTTAGGAGAGGCGATAAAGAGGATCCATAAGGGAGAGTCGGTAAGCTCCCTCTTCGATTAGGTAATATGGGACAATGGGCAATTGTTACTTTTGAGCGATAGCGAGGGAAAGAATGGAAAGGGTGAGTTTGGAGGCCGAGATCAGGGAGAAGACCGGGAAGGGTCCCTCGGGAAGGCTGAGAAAGACCGGTTACATCCCGGCCATCCTCTATGGAGGGAAGGAGAAGCCCCAGCCCCTGATTGTGAATACCAGGGACCTGGAGAGGGCCCTCTCTACTGAGGCGGGGGAGAATGTCATCATCTCTCTAAAGGTAGGGGAAAGGGACTTTCGGACGGTCATTGTTAAAGACCTCCAGACCGATCCCGTAAGGGGAGACCTTCTCCATGTTGACCTCTATCAGATATCCCTGAAAGAGAAGTTAAAGGCCTCGGTTCCCATTGTGGTGTGGGGGGAGGCTCAAGGAGTGAAGGAGGGAGGGATATTGGAGCATAGGTTGAGGGAGGTAGAGGTGGAGTGTCTTCCCACTGAGATCCCGGAGTCCATCCCCATCGACATTGGGGACTTAAGGATCGGGGACTCCCTCCATGTCAAGGATTTGAGAGTATTCGGTGATATTAAGATATTGGCGAATGGAGAGGAGCCGGTGGTCTCCATTGTACCTCCTATGGCAGAGGTGGTTGCCCCACCCACCCCAGAGGAGGTAGTGGCCGAGCCGGGGGTGAGCGGAGAGAAGAAGGAGATACCACTTGAGGAGGCCAAGCCTCCTGCCAAGGAAGAGAAAGCCCCGAAGGCAGGAGAAAAGAAGAGATGATCCTCTTCCTCGGTCTGGGGAATCCGGGGAGAAGATACCAGAGGAGTCGCCACAACCTAGGCTTCCGGGTCCTCGATTCCCTGGCCAAGAGACTTAAGATCAAGATAGAGACCAAAGGATATAAATCCCTTCTGGGAAGGGGAAGGATAGGAAGAGAAAAGATCATTCTCGCCCAACCCTTGACCTTTATGAACAACTCTGGAGTGGCTGCAGCCTCCTTAGTTAGAGGCCTTAAGATCCCCCTGAAGAATCTGGTCGTTATCTATGATGACATCGACCTTCCTCTGGGAAGGATAAGGATAAGAAGAAAGGGAGGTCCTGGGGGGCATAAGGGAGTGGAATCTATAATTCAACATTTAAAGAGTAACGAGTTTCCTCGCTTGCGTTTAGGTATTGGAAGGCCTCCCCGAGGGATGGATCCCAGAGGTTATGTCCTTCAGAATTTTACCGAAGAGGAGAATCTATTAGTTAAAGAAGGGATGGAAAGAGCAGGGGGGGCTCTCATTCTTCTTGCGGAAGAAGGGATTACTTCTGCTATGAATAAATACAATTAAACGGTACCCAGTGATCGAGGAGGGAGGGGGAAGATGATTCCCGTATTCGGTGATCTAACCTCTTTGGTGACCGCTGTGGTCTGTGGGTTGGTGGGCCTCTTCTTCGTCTTTATTCTCTCCCGAAGGATCCTTAAGGCAGATAGAGGCAGTGAGAGGATGATCAAGATCTCGGATAGCATTCATCGGGGGGCCATGGCCTTCTTATATCGGGAGTATAAGGCGATCGCCTTCTTCGTCTTTGCCTTAGCAATACTTATCTTCTTTACTGTGGCAAGAAAGACCGCCTTCGCCTTCTTGGTCGGTGCCCTCTGTTCTATACTGGCCGGCTACTTCGGGATGCAGATCGCTACCAAGTCCAATGCCCGTACTGCCCAGGGAGCGAAGAAGAGCTTCAATGAGGCCCTCTCCATCGCCTTTCCGGGAGGAGCGGTGATGGGCCTCTCTGTCGTCTCTTTGGGCCTATTGGGTCTCTCTCTGGTCTTCTTACTCTTCATTGGTAGAGGAGAAAAGGAATTAGCAAATAGGATCATAGGAGCTACCTCACTCATCGTGGGGTTTAGCATGGGTGCTTCCCTGGTGGCCCTCTTTGCCCGGGTAGGGGGAGGGATCTATACTAAGGCCGCGGATGTCGGTGCTGACTTAGTGGGGAAGGTTGAGAAAGGGATACCCGAGGATGATCCCAGGAATCCCGCGGTCATTGCCGATAATGTGGGCGACAATGTAGGGGATGTGGCGGGCATGGGTGCGGATCTATATGAGTCCTATGTGGGAGCCATCATCTCCTGTCTGGTCATCGCGGCTAGAGCCCTGAATACCAAGGGGATGATGCTTGCCCTACTCCTGGCTGGCTGGGGGATCCTCTCCTCTATCACTGGGGTATTCTTCGTAAGGATGAGGGAGGGACAGGATCCCCAAAAGGCATTGCGCAATGGCATGGTATCGAGCGCCCTGGCCTTAATCATCGGGGCCTTCATTCTAACTACCTATTGGTACAATGAATCCTGGAGAATATTTTCCACCTTCTTCTCTGTCCTCTCTGGTCTCTTGGCCGGCCTCATCGTGGGATTCACTGCCGAATACTTCACCAGTGGAAGAGAGGTACGCCAGATCGCCCAGGCAACGACCACCGGTCCAGCAACGAATATCATCCAGGGCCTGGCAGTGGGGATGAGATCCACCGCCCTTCCCATGTTAGCCATTGGTCTGGCAACCATTATCGCTTACTGGCTGGAAGGGATCTTCGGGGTAGCCCTATCTGCCATTGGGATGTTATCCATAACGGGAATGACCGTGGCTGTCGATGCCTATGGACCCATTGCCGATAATGCGGCGGGGATTGCCCAGATGGCGGGAATGGGGCCGGAGGTTCGGAGGAGGGCGGAGAGGCTGGATGCGGTAGGGAATACTACGGCAGCCATTGGAAAGGGATTCGCCATCGGTTCTGCTGCCCTGACCGCCTTAGCCCTCTTCGTTGCCTACTCCCAGGCAGTGAACCTTTCCTTGATCGATTGCCTCAAGGCAAAGGTAGTTGCGGGACTATTCATAGGGGGCGTAATACCTTTTCTCTTCTGTGCGGCAACCATGCAGGCTGTGGGAAGGACGGCCCATAGGGTAGTGAAAGAGGTGAGAAGGCAGTTTAGGGAGATAAAGGGTTTGATGGAGGGGAAGGTGATGCCCGATTCTTATAGGTGTGTTGATATTACTACGAGAGGGGCCTTGAGGGAGATGATCGTTCCTGGGATTATGGCGGTCATCATCCCCTTCATAATCGGTATCCTCTTAGGAGGGGAGACCCTAGGGGGGTTCTTAGTCGGCTCCTTGGTAACCGGTGTTCCCCTGGCCATCATGCTCGCCAATACGGGCGGTGCCTGGGACAATGCCAAGAAGTATATTGAGGAAGGGAACTTGGGGGGGAAGGGCTCCCAGGTCCATAAGGACTCTATCATTGGGGATACGGTAGGCGATCCCTTTAAGGATACTGCCGGACCCTCTTTAAACATCCTCTTGAAGCTCATGGCCATCGTCTCCCTGGTCTTCTCGCCCGTTATTCTATTCCTCAACAAGCACCTCTTGGCACTCATTGAGAGAATATTCTAAGAGAAAATTCCAATATACTTTGTCTGTAATTCGGTGCTTGGAATCTATTCCGCTTTCAGCGGGATCTAGGCCCATTTTTTAATTGCCTGCCTGGGGCAGAGAGAGATTCTATGCAGATCGGGATCGTAGGGCTTCCCAATGTGGGTAAGACAACCCTATTCAATGCCCTGAGCAGGGGGCATGCCCAGGTTGAGAGATACCCCTTCACTACCATAGAGCCCAATATTGGGGTGGTGGAGGTCCCGGATGAGAGATTGGAGAGATTAAAAGAGCTCATTCAGGCCCAAGAGGTAACTCCTACCACGGTTAAGTTTTTGGATGTCGCGGGATTGGTTAAAGGAGCCAGTGAGGGGGAAGGACTGGGGAATCGGTTCTTGGCAAAGATAAGGGAGGTGGAGGCCATCGTCCATATCGTGAGGTGCTTCACCGATCCCAATATTGCCCACATCCCTCCTGATTTGGATCCCATAAGGGATATAGAGATCGTCCATTTAGAGCTCGCCTTGGCAGACCTGGAGTTGATCGAGAGAAGAAAGAAGAGGATAGAGAAGGATCCGAGAGCAAAAGAAGAACTAGAGCTACTTGGGAGGGTTCAAGAATGCCTGAGGCAGGGAGAACTACCAGAACTAAATGAAAAAGAGAAAGAAGCCCTAAAGGGATACCACCTCCTCTCCCTGAAGCCTACCCTTTACGTTGCCAATCTGGGTGAGGAAGAGGAGGTTCCCGAAGATTTGAAGAGGTATCAGCCAATTGGGATCTGTGCCAAATTAGAGTCTGAGATTCAGGAACTATCAGAACAGGAGCGCGCCCAGTTTCGAGCCGCGATGGGCATAGAAGAAATGGGGTTAGAGAAGGTGATTAGAGAAAGCTATAGATTACTAGGTCTGGTTACTTTCTTTACCTTAGAGAGAAAGAAACTTCGCGCCTGGACCCTGGAAGGGGGGAAGGACGTTAGGGAGGCGGCAGGGAAGATACATTCCGATATGGAGAAAGGATTCATTAAAGCAGAGGTGATCAATTACTCTGATCTGATAAGAATTGGTTCCTTATCTCAGGCGAGGGAGAAGGGACTGGTGAGGACTGAGGGGAAGGATTATAGAGTAAGGGAGGGAGATATAATTACCATTAAGTTCCACTTGACCAGATAGTTCTAATATGATAACATATTAAACAGCTTCCTTTTCTTACTAATTTGAGGGTTAAAGTAATGTCAGGGATAATAAGGAAGTTGAAAAAAGATAATACCAATAAGAGTAGATGGGCCGGGACTATAATCTTTATCCTCTTCCTCACAATGTTAACCATCTTTAACTTAAAAGGCTTCAGCCAACCAGAGAAAGAGGTAAGGCTTAAACTTCTCTGGGAGCATACCTTTCCCCATGGAGTAAGTAGCAGTGCCATAGCG
>DLMW01000007.1 GCA_002478245.1 bacterium UBP18_UBA7526 | reverse complement strand
GGATTGATGGCGGCATCGGTCTGGATGAGGTTCTCATAGCCTGTTCCCCTTAACCGCCTTCCCGTAGCACTAATTACTCCCACAGTAACGGTATGCTGATAGCCCATGGGATTACCGATAGCGATGGCCCACTGACCGATCTCTATCTTATCCGAATCGCCCAGTATCGCAATGGGAAGGTTATCGGCCTTTACCTTTAGGATGGCGATATCCGTCTCCGGGTCGCTTCCCGCTACCTTTCCCTTAAACTTCCTTCCGTCCAGGAGCTCAACCTCTAACTCCTCCACTCCTTTTATCACATGGCTATTGGTCAGGATATATCCTTCCTGATTGATGATTACTCCCGAACCTAGAGTCTCTGCCCGATACTCCCTCTCAAACTCCCTTCTGGGGAAGAACTCCTCAAAGAAGTCCTTGCCAAAGAACTTCTCAAAGAACTCATCCCTAGGGAATTGGAAACGATAGTAAGGGATCCTTCTCTTTACCACTCCCCTTATAGAGACTACGGCTGGGGAGACCTTCTTCACAGCAGAGATAATATTATCCTCACTTCTGGCGCTTATCTCCCTTTCTAAGGTGATAGGCATAGCCTTACTCTCTGTATAGAGTTTTCCTACTGGTCTTTTCTCCTTCTTTAATTTAGAGACTCCAAGGCCAATCCCCGTGAAGATTAAAACAGCCACAAGAAAATAGGTTAATCTCTGATCTGCCTTCATTCTGTTTGACCTCTTTCTTCTATTCGCGTATAAATTTGCATCCTTTTATTTCTTGCCCCGTTAGAAATTCTCCTTAATAAGAGGGTATTTATTTACTCAGGTGCTATCATCCTTTTTAAGAAGTATGCCCATTAAGATTTCTAACGGGGTGATTTGTTAAACTAAAAGATCACTTTCCTAGTTTAACAACTTTCTTTGCCTGGGGGCCACGGGAAGTCTCTTCGATCTCAAACTCTACCTCCTCACCTTCAGTTAAAGCCTTGAACCCTTTGCTCTCGATGGCAGAGAAGTGAACGAAGACATCCTTACTACCGTCGTCAGGCGTGATGAAGCCAAAGCCTCTCTTCTCATTGAACCACTTCACTTTACCTCTCATCTCTTCTCCTTTCTAAAATTTTCCTTTTGAACCTATAGATGATTCCCTTCCTTCTTCTCATCTCCCTTTTTAGTTGAGGGATGACTTCCTGGGTTGCCTGATAACCAGCCTCTAGGAGTTCTTTCGCCCTCTTCAAATCTACTCTGGAGATATCCCCAATCTCAGGATAGATAATGAGATCCGCATCCTTGGCAGCCCTCTCTGCCCCTTGCCGGGAGATGACATCCCAGGACTGAAGAATGACCTGAAAGACGTTCTTGGGCTCCGGGCTTATGGTTGCCTTAGTATTGACATCCACCCCGATGACCAAGTCTGCCCCCATCTGGCGCAGAACGCTGGTAGGAAGGATATTGACCACTCCTCCATCAACCAGGAGCATATCCTCATGTTCTACCGGGGTATAGACCCCGGGGATAGAACAACTTGCCTGAACAATCTTTGACAAAAGTCCTTCTTTGAAGACCACTTCTTTCTCGCTAATTAAATCTGTGGTAATAATAGCTAAAGGAATCTTCAGTTCTCTGAAATCCTTGACCTTAGTATGCTCGGAGACAAAATCCTCTATCCCCTTCCCAGAGATAAGACCCATCTTAGGCAGAGTAAAATTAGCGAACTCCTTCCATTTTAAACCTAAAGCTACCCTCTCAATAGTCTCAATATCTAACCCTGAGGCATAGAGAGCGCCAATTAAGGCACCACTTGAAGTCCCGGCAATCATATCTATGGGAACCTGAGCCTCTCTTAATGCCTTCAAGACCCCGACATGGGCAATCCCCCTTGCTGCTCCCCCACTTAAAGCAAGGCCGATCTTCACCTTCATAAGCTCAAACAAGATACCGGAAGTAGATATAGATGGAAGCAAGGAAGAGGGAGATCAGGGTAAGGGGTAGGCATATTTTTAAGTGGTTCCGAAAGGTAAGAGGGGCCCTTGTCTTTTCGCTAATCCCAGCAACAACCAGAGTGGCCATGTGACCGACCAGGGTTCCATTTGCCCCAAAACCAGCCCCCAAAGCCAGGGCCCACCAGAGGGGGACCATCTGGGAAGGAGGGAGGTTAAGTTGGATACCAATATGCCTTACTACGGGGATAATGGCGACCGTACAGGGAGGGGCACCCACTATTGAAGAACCAAGAGTGGTCCCCCAAAGAATGATGAGGATGACGGCTACTGGATTTTGAGTAGATTTTAGAACAGCTCTCGCCAAAGACTCAATAATACCTACCTTCTCCAGGCCTCCTACCAGAATGAACAGGCCAAAGATGAAGAATAATGTAGGCCACTCGATCTCCTTAAAGATTTCCGTAGGATCAATTCTACTGATGAATAAGAGAAGGGCGGCTCCTCCTAAAGCAATGGTAGAGGGAAGGAGGCCCAAGCGATGATGGATGGTAAAGGCCATTAGAGTAAGCCCAAAGACAATGAGTGATTTCCTCATCAATATGGGATCCCTTATGGCCTCCCTCTCCCTGAAGGCGGCCACCTTCTTCTCCTTCTCAGGTGACACCCGAAAGTGGCGATGGAAGATGAGTAAGAGAAGGAATATAGTCACTATGAAAACGATGATACAGATTGGGGTTAAATTAATGATAAAGTCCAGGAAAGAGAGATGGGCAGCGCTACCTATCAGGATATTGGGAGGATCCCCAATTAAAGTTGCTACTCCGCCAATATTGGCAGACATAACCCCAGCGATGAGAAAGGAGAAAGGGCTCTTTCCTAAGGTATCGGCAATTAAAATGGCCATGGGAATGATTAACAGGACAGTGGTGACATTATCTAAAAGAGCAGAGAGAACGGCAGTAGCTATAGAGAGGGTGACGAGAATCAGCCAGACCCTTCCCCGGGCTATCTTTGCCGCCTTTATGGCCACATACTGAAAGAGGCCTGTCCTCTTGGTAATGGTCACGATGATCATCATCCCGATTAAGAGAAGGAGGGTATTGAAATCGATATACTCTACCCAGGCCTCTCTCAGGGGGAGGATATTTAGCACTAATATAATGCCTGCCCCAGCCAGGGCAGCCGCGGTGCGATGGACCCTCTCCGTGACCATAAAAAGATAAGCCGCCACAAAAATGATAGCGGTCAGAACTTGAGAGATATTCACTTTACTTCTTCTTCTCTACTCTATAAACCGCCCTACAGATATCCATCTGGCTAATGATTCCCACTACCTTATCATCCCTCACTACCGGAAGGATATTTAGATGGTGATGGGCCATTACCGAGGCAGCGGCCAATAAGGGCATATCCTCTGTGACCGTAACCGGTTTTCTCACCATGATATCGTCGATCACTAAGAGTTGGTTCAGTTCGGGAAGGGCCTCGGCCTTGAGAAGTCCGAAGTCCTCAATGTAGGATAGATCGCCCAATAAATCGAAGTAGTCCGGGATGAACATCATAAGAAGTTCCTTCTTGGTCACGATGCCCAAGATCCTATTCTCCTCATCCACTACCGGTAATCCCCCATAGTGATGCTCGCTGAATATCCTCATAGCCTCCAAGATAGGGGTGGAGCGAGTGACGGTCACCACCTCTTTAGTCATAAAGTCTTTTACTTTCACCCCGCACCTTCCTTATCATCTATAGGATTTTGGATTACAGTTAGTAAACCCCGCCCCTTCACGTTTTCTATTACTCCTCAGGCTTTTCCTTCTCTTCTTTCCTTATCAGGTTTATCACCTGACGAGGAGACTCTATGGCCCTGAGCTCTTCCCTTATCCTCTCCTCATGTAGGAGGCGGGATATCCGGGCAAGAACCCTCAGGTAGGTCTCATGGGCCTCCTCCGGGGCAATGATTAAGAAGACAAGATAGACCGGCTTCTTATCTAGGGAGTCAAAGTCTATTCCCTTATCTGACTTACCAAAAGCAATGACGATCTTCTTTGTAAAGTCTGTCTTGGCATGGGGGATGGCTATCCCGTTCCCCACTCCCGTGCTCCCTAGGCTCTCCCTCTCCATTAAGACACCAACCAACTTTTCTTTACCCGGAATTATCCTCTGTCTCGCTAAGAGATCGGCTAGTTCTTCCAGGGTCTCCTTCTTATCCTTTGCCTGAAGACTCAGATTGATGAGCCTCTTATTAATGAAATCCGATAGTCTCATTTTTTCCTCTCTTTAGATTGGAGCAAGCTCTCAAGCCCGCCAGAAAAGCCCGAGAGCGGCTTTGAACCGCTAACCTATCGCTTACGAAGCGATTGCTCTACCAATTGAGCTACTCGGGCATATTCTCTAACGGGTGAGCCATTCTCCGGGGCCTGCCCTGAAAAATTTGCCCTATGGTGCCGAGGCGCAGAATCGAACTGCGGACACACGGATTTTCAGTCCGTTGCTCTACCGACTGAGCTACCTCGGCATTTTTAGAAGTGTTTGGTCAGGCCAAATCTTAGGCCATAATCTCCAGTAAATCCCAGGGTCACTTCACCATTGAAAATGGCTAGTTTATGCCTATGCTCTAAACGCAACTTGGGACCCTGCTTTAGGTTTGAGAGGGAAAGATTGGTCGTTAAGTGTAGCGAACGATCAATGGGGAGATTGAGAGTAAAGCCATCCCGACTAAAGTATTCTAAGAAGTTGTCTCCTTCAATAATTTCTTTCCTCTCCATGTAAGAGAACAAGTTAAGTCTTTCCTCTCTTTTGAATAATCTGCTACTCAGAGAAGGGGTTCTGCCGGGAACAATTCCTTTCTGATCTTCACTAGGTTTAACTACTGACAAGGTAATCAGGGGATTCTCCCCTTGCGGGGTTACTTCCGCAGGGGCTTCACCCCTCTGGCGGATCACATCGTTGATATTTGAAATTATTTGGGGATAGAATATGAGAATAGTCAGGACAAAGAGTAAAGCGAATAGAGCCTTTTTAAAAGCCATTATTACCCTCCTTGGCAATCGCTAAAACGCAAAATTTAACTTAAAACGGATGTGGTCAATATGCCACTAGCTGAACCGTCTGGTTCATGGCGGGGACGATGGGATTTGAACCCACGCTTTCCTGATTGACAGCCAGGTGTCTTAACCAGACTAGACGACGTCCCCTCAATTTACTATAGTATAACAGAAATAGTTCCTTTTGTCAAAATTTTTAGAAGACTACCGCCATCCCCAACCAGGGCCGAACATCCTCATAGTCATCGAAGCCATGGGCCAAAGAAAGCTCCATGTTCAGAGGAATGTGATAGAAGATGAAGGATTTCAGACGAACCCCGGCTCCTGCATCGGTATCGAAGTTGCCGATGGCTAACTTCCCCCTAAACCAGGCATTCCCAGAATCGACAAAGACCATGCCATATAGTCGGTCAAGGTAGAAGAAGGAGCGCTTCTTCCCCATGTCCTCTAGGATGGGAAAACGATACTCTGCGCTCCAGAAGCCCATCTTGTCTCCCCGAAAGGAGTTATCTCCATAGCCCCTCAAATTCCCCATCCCTCCTAAGAGGAAAGCGCCCTGGTCCAGGTTATGCCCTTTACAGAAGCCCCCCATGGCTCTCAAGGCTAAGGTATGGCGCTTATAGAGGGGGATATACTCCCTCCAATCCAGGGTATACTTATTGAAGTTGTAATCGCTCCCATAGGACTCATCCGCTAAGGCGTAAGAGAGGATGATCTGCCTCCCCTGAGGGTTGATATCCATATCTAAGGTAGGCTTTATTCGATAATGTATGAGGCTTACTCCCCAGGTAGCGACATGGCCATCGTCTGGAAGATTGGGAGGAAGGATATCCCTTCCCGTATCAATATCATCAACAAAATAGGCCTCATAATCCAATATTAGATATCCTATCGCTGCCAAAGGAAAGCCAGCACCTAATATCCCTCCTCGCCTTCTCTCCCAGTAGTCATCGGTCAGATTATCCTGATTGGGACCTTCGCTATAATTAGTGTAACCAAGGGAATAGTCATAGGCAGCGATCAGGATATTGGGAAAGAACTGGCGATTGAGATAGTAGGCATAGCCCGATACCCCACCATCTCCTGCCGCACTGATAGCGCTGGCAAAGATATGCTTCCCCATGACATCCTGGGCATATCCCATGGCGCCCAGTCCCATGGGAAGCCAGAGAATGGGTCTTATTCTCGGTCGATACTTCCTTATGGGATACTCTTTTTCTTCTTCAGGATTACTGTTCGAAAATGAAGCGGGGAACTTCTCCCTTTCCCCCTTTCCCCTTTTCTCCTTTTCATCTTTAGTCTCTTCCCTCTCCAAGATCTTAATATCATAGCCGGCTGCACTATAGGAAGAGAAGGCGATCCCCTTCCCTTCCCAAGAGTAGGAAGGCTCGAAGGCTCCACCAATGACATCGGTCAGTTGCCCCACTCTCTCTGTCTCCAGATTAAGTTCATAGATGTTGAAGATTCCTGTCTTATCTGAAGAGAAGATAATCCTCTTTCCCTCCCTTGACCAGGAGGGGTCCCGATCGTCTGCCCTATCATTAGTTAAAGATATTATCCCTGACCCATCGCTATTCATTAGATATAGGTCCCTCTGGCCATCCTTGAAGCTGGAGAAGAGGATCCTTTCTCCATCTGGTGAGAACCTAGGAGTAAAGTACTGGGTATAGTCCTCGGCCTTAGTGAGATAGGTAACCTTTTTTGTCTTTAGATCTAAGAGGCAGATGTTCGTCCTTCCTCCTTCATTCTTGGTAAAGACAACTTTCTTTCCATCTGGTGAGAGGTGGGGCTCTTTGGCCCTCATCCCTCGGGTGAGGCGCCTCTTCTTATTTATCCTGGTCCAGTCAATGATATAGAGATCGCCATAGGATGAGCCCTGCCAGCGCAGGAGATTGCGGGAGTAGACCAATTTCTTCCCATCATAGGAAAAAGAGGGATCGGGATTGATATCCCTTGCTAAGCACTCATACTCTTTACTCTCTAAATCCAAGAGATAGAGGTTTAAGATCTCATAATCCTGGCCCTTATTGGAGACAAAGGCTATCTTATCTTTGGCTGGCGAGAAGGTAGGATGCCTATCGCACCATCCCCAACAGACCAGATCCTTGACATTCTCATCAGGGACAATATCCTTAGTCTCTTCTTTGTACTTCTTCTCTAAGTCCCCCCTCCATTCTTTGTAGAGCCACTCGGGAGTATCCTTCACCCGATAATACATATTCCTCTCCAAGGAGAGATAGTTATGGCCTTTCCCTTCTAAGATAGAGGCGATCCCCTCTTCCCCATGCTTCCTCTTTAGATATTTGGTGAGGGAGTAGCCCTGATTATAGACCATCTCGTTCCCCAATCCATTCTTCCCATAGACCCCCATCCGGTCATAGGTGAGGAGCTTGTCCTCTAAGGTGGCGCTCCTTAGGATCATATCCCGGTGGCTATCCCAGAACTCCCCTTCTTCTATCTCACTCGTATCCTGAGCCAGCCCCTCAATGAACCAGGAGGGGACGAACTCACTGGGTCTAGGGAACCCTGGACCGAATACCTTGACTAGCCTTTTAGGGGGGCCGCTCATGATGTCCAGATGGACGATGTGAGTGAACTCATGGGGAATGACCGTCTCCAGCCACCTATGAGTTCCTCTTAAGGAGATGTCCATGTGGGTGAGCCAGATGACGATCCTCTGATTGGTGGAATCAGCAAAGCCATTGGCATAATCATCGGTATCTAAGATGATGATGTGGGTCTTGGCCCCTGGCTCATGACCCAATCTCTTGGTAATCGGTCCATAGCATTCCTCAGCAATTCTGGCTACATCCTTAGCAACCTCAGTATGTTTTCTCTTGTCAAAGTAGACCAAAAAATGAGGGGTCTCCAGGAGATACCACTTTATCTCTGGATGGTTGAAGACAGACCAGGGAACCTGCCCCAGGATAATCTCCTCTTTTGTCTTGGGGATTAGATTGGGATTTACCCCGTTAGAGGTAATCCGTCCCCAGAGAAGATTCTGGGCAAAAGTGTCCTGAGAAAGAAAAAGAAAGAGAAAAATCAAGATAAAAGACCACAGATTACATCCCCCCCGCACCCGGTAAAGTGCGGGGCAGGGATTCTCGCAGATTAAATATTTCCTAAAAGAAATCCGTGGTTTCATTGAAACCTCCTTAAGATTAAAGAGGCATTGCTCCCTCCATCAGCAAAGCCATTTATCAAAACAGCAGCAATCCTCTTCTCTCTTGCCTCATTGGGAACACAATCCAGATCGCAGGAAGGATCCTTTTCTTGATAATTTATGGTAGGAGGGATGAAGCCGCTCTCTATTGCCAGAGAGGCGCTTATTACCTTTAGGCCACCAGAGGCATTAAAATAGCCGATGGATGAGGAGAGGGAACTAGCCGGAATATCTTTATCAAATACTCTCTTAATCGCCTCTGTTTCAGATTTATCTAGGATAGGAGTGGAGTTCGCTTGGGCAGAGATATAGCCAATCTCTTCCTTAGAAATTTTTGCCTCCCCCAATGCCCATTCCATGGCCCGCACCATTCCCTCTGGGTCGCAATCATAATCGCTTATTCCCGGATTGGAGGAACTCATCCCATAACCCACTATTTCTGCATATATCCCGGCCCCCCTTTTTTGGGCATGTTCTAGGGTCTCTAGGACCAGGATCCCTCCCCCTTCTCCTAAGACCAGGCCGTTCCTTCTCTTGTCAAATGGCCGCGAGCCCTCAGGATAATCCTTATTCTCTAAGGGAGATAGTACTCCCAGATGGGAATAGGCCTGAAATAGTATCCAGGAGAGCTCATCTACCCCCCCACTCAGGATGACCCTCGCCTTACCATGTCTTAAAAGGCTATAAGCATAACCTATGGCCTCTTCTCCTGTTGCTCCCTTCTGAGTGATGGTGGAGTTGGGGCCAGTAATCCCCAGTTCTATTGAGATGTGGCCAGCCGGAGCATTGGGAACGGTATTGGGGAAGAGCATGGGGTTTACGCCACGGGGACCGTGCTCAATGAGCCCTCTATGAAAGGCCTCGGTAGTCTCCAGGCCGGTAAATCCACTCCCCAATATGACTCCACACTCTGAAGAATTTTTAGAGGTAATCTCCAAATTAGCATCCCTCAGGGCTAGGAGAGCAGCGGCAACCGCCATCTGGGAGTCCCGATCCATGCGCCTGATCTTCATGGGATTGAGATAATCTCTGGGATTGAAGTCAGTGATCTCTCCCCCTAAATGAGACCTATATTTTGAGGTATCAAACCGGCTAATCTCTTTTATTCCCGATCTCCCTTCCTTAAGGCTCTTTAGAAAGGCTTCCTTTCCTATTCCCATGGGTGAGATTACTCCCAATCCAGTAATAACTACTCTATTCA
>DLMW01000043.1 GCA_002478245.1 bacterium UBP18_UBA7526 | reverse complement strand
TTTACCTTTGGGCCATCTTCAGGTTATCGAGAGTATTTTACCACTATGAGTCTATCATATCTTTATCCTCTAAGGAGATAATTGCCTATATTATATTACACTCGAAAATAAAGAACGAACCTCGTTTAGTAGGGCAATCATAAACAGCTGGTGGTTAGCGGAGGTGGTTCCATTCCCTTGTGCTGAATTTTGTGGCTGCTCTCTCTTGAGTAAGAATCCTTTCTTTTCTGGTTAATTCATCAGGGATTAATTCGATAGCGAAGTTTTTCTCAAAGCCTCTCCTGAGGGCAGAAGCAAGGTCTTCAAATTCTATCTCCTTTCCTAATTCATTATTTAACGAGGTAACCCTTTTTTGCACTTGAGAAACTTCGACCCCTGCCTTAAAGAGGGAGCACATCTTCCCTATATCCAAATCGATAAGGATGCTTCCCTGTTGGAGGATCCTTCCCCTCTTCCTCACCTGGGCGGAGCCAACGATCTTCTTCCCATTGACTACAATCTCATAGTAAGAAGGGGCAGTGAAGCAGAAGGAAGATCTTTTGGGATACATCCTGTTTTTACTTAAAGGGGCGGGGCTCATCTCTGCTTTGAGCCCTAGATTCTCAAGGGCAATGAGGATTGCACCACCTATTACTTTATAGGACTCGATGATACTTCTGGGCATCAATTCTTGAGAGATAACAAAGGAATAGGTCAATTCTCTATCATGTAAGACCGCCTTTCCCCCAGTGATCCTCCTCACATAATCGATTCCCTGCCTTTTACATTCCTCTAAATCTATCTCCTCTTCTAACCTCTGGAAATAACCGAGGGAGATGGCAGGCGGCCTCCATCTATAGAATCTTAATACTGGCACTTTACTTTGAAGTAGAACTTCGTCTATGGCCATATTGGTATAGGCACCATGGTAATCGTCCGGGATTAATCGCCAATCCATCATAAACTCCGAAACAACCACTAACACCGCGTAGGTGTGAAATGGTTCAGCATATATCCTCCAGCATGATAGGAACTGCGCACCAAGGGACCAGATTCAATATGCAAGAAGCCCAACCCTTCTCCAATTTTTTTGAACTCCTTGAACTCCTCTGGAGAATAGTATCTACTGATGGGAAGATGTTTTAAAGAGGGTTGGAGATACTGGCCAATAGTGAAGATATCGCAGCCTGCCTCTCTTAGATCTTCCATGGCTTCTACAATCTCTTCTTTTCTCTCCCCCATCCCAACCATTATTCCCGATTTCGTCAAGAGGCGCGAACTCATCTCTTTAGCCTTTTTTAAGAGATTCAATGACCTTCTATAATCCCCCTGGGGTCTTACCGTAGGAAATAGCCTTTCCCCGGTCTCTAAATTATGGGCTATAGAAAAGGGCTGGGGCCCCATTACCCTTTCAAGTGAGCCTCGGTCTCCCTTGAAGTCAGGGATAAGGACTTCTATCTTTGTTTCGGGAGATAGATTCTTTATTGCCTGGATTGTCTGGGCAAAGACACCTGCCCCACCATCAGTTAAATCGTCCCGGGTGACAGAGGTAATAACCACATAACCAAGGTTTAGCTTCTTGACTAACTTAGCTATTCTTATTGGCTCTTCTGGGTCTATCTTTCTCGGAGTTCCCTTCTTGATGTTACAGTAGGTGCAGCTCCTGGTACAGATATCTCCTAAGATCAGGAAAGTAGCCATGCTTCTCTTGAAGCACTCTGCGATATTGGGGCAATCTGCTTCTTCACAGATGGTATGGAGTCGGGAAGATGCCAAAAGGGAGATCATACTATGATATTCTCTTCCCGAGGGAATCCGCACCTTTAGCCAGTCGGGATGCCTCCTTCCCATTTATTTCCCCGCTCTGGTCAATAGAAACGCTACCAATATACCGAGTAGAATCCCCAAGCCGGTCAAGCGACCCCGGCCATACTTATGGGCCTCAGGAACCAACTCATTCACGGTAATGAAGAACATGGCTCCTGCAGCAAAGGCCAAACCGATATACATCACGTTCTCAGAGAGGAAAATGAGGAAGAAGGCCGCTAGGGCCCCTACCAGGGTAGAGATGCCTGCCACAAAAGAGATCAGGATAGATTTAATGCGACTCATGCCCGAAAAGAAGAGAGGGATGGAGATGGCCACGCCCTCCGGGATGTTATGTAAGGCGATACTGATGGCCAAGGCCATCCCAAAACTTCCTGAGATTCCATATCCCGAACCGATGCCAAAACCTTCGGGAAGATCATGGATGGCTATCCCAATGGCTACCAATATTCCCAATCTAAGGAGGCTAGATCTGGTCTCGACAATATGGACATGGGGGATAATGAGATCTAGGAGGAAGAGGAAGAAGGCACCGATAATGAAGCCGAAAAGACAGGGATGGAAACCACCTTCTAGCGATTCCGGGATTAACATCAGGAAGGTGACCCCGAACATTATCCCAGAGGAGAAGCTCAAGCCCAAGACTAAATTTCTCTCGTTCGGCCGGAACAAGACTCCCAATAGGCCGCCTATCCCTGTGGCCGCACCCGCCAGAAGACTGACCATGGTCAAGATTAAGAGATTCATCGCTTCACAAATAAAAGGGGAAAGACGATGTCACTCAAACAACAGGGAATCCAGACGGCAAGGAATAAAAATAGAAAGGTAACAATGACCAAGACCCAATTTATTCCTCCGCCTAAGGCCATCATAATATGGGATAACGAGGCCCAGGTACTTAGTAAGACATGCCCAGCATGGGGAAATTTGGTAGTTGGTCTAAAATAGGCAAGGGCAATACCAATAATTGCTAAAGGATTTACTAACCACCATTTCTCCATAAAACCGATATGGATTCCCTTATTGGGAAGACGGAGTAAACTCTCTCCTAAATACGGAATTAGGGAATCGCTTAAAGTAGCAATACCCATTGAGCCAACATAGCCAATCAAAAGTAAAATCCAGATTTTGACCTTACCCTTCCCATAGAGCTTGTATATAGATGCCGTAACCAGGGCGCTTAAAACGACATGGATAGGGTGTAAGGTATAGAAAACATTATAGGAAATCCGAGAAGGGAGACGGTGGAAGAGAAACATAATGATAATCCCGGTAATGGCACCGAAAGCGGTGAATGGGGCATGTCGCTTTAATTCTTTAACTATACGCTTGAGCATCGCCTCTCTCCGAATATTAATGTACCTATCCTCACTATATTAGCCCCTTCCTCAAGGGCAACCTTATAGGAGTTGGTCATGCCCATGGAGAGGTATTTCATCTCCACATTCGGTAGCTTAAGTTCTTTGATCTTTTCAAATATCCTTCTGGTCTCCACAAAATAGGGTCGGGAATCCTCTGGGTCTCCAAAACGGGGCCCCAGGGTCATAAGGCCCATTATCTTTATATTGGGAAGGTTAGCAATCTCTTTTACTAAATCTAAGGCATTCTCAGGAAAGACGCCTGCCTTCTGCTCCTCTCTACCGCTATTTATTTCAATCAATACCGGCATTACTCTACCAATTGCCTTACACCTCTTATCGATCTCTCTTGCTATTTTTATTGAGTCAACGGTCTCTATCATATCGAATATCTCTACCGCCTTCTTCGCCTTATTCCTCTGCAAAGGTCCAATGAGGTGCCATTTCACTTTCCTTCCAATTACCTTAAATGCCCTCTCTGCCTCCTGGACATAGTTCTCCCCAATGATCTTCACCCCAGCATCTATGGCCTCCTGAATCTCCTTTGGGGTTCTGGTCTTTGCCGCCCCGACCAATGTCACACCTTGGGGTAACTCTCTTAATATCTTCTTTACCCCCTTAGAGATAGATCGCCTATGGCAACCATGATTACTTTTACACTCTTTGTTATCCATATCTTATCCTCATAAGTATCTCGAACGGGGGTACATTCTTTCTAATCGCTACGGGAAATCCTCTCCAACTCTTTCCTTATGGACTTTAACTTCTTACGCGAGATATGGTCAGTAATCAATACCCCATTCAGATGGTCGATCTCATGCTGCAGGGCACGAGCAAAGAGACCCGCTGCCCCAATCTGTTTTACCTCCCCATCCCTATCCATTCCCTCTACAACGACTTCCTGGGAGCGCTTTATGTCTAAGGAAATCCCCGGTAGGCTCAGACACCCTTCCGGAGCGGTCAGTTTTCCCTGGCGCCAGAGAATCCTAGGATTAACCAGAGCGGTCAACCCCTCTCCCACATCAACCACAATGGCTCTTTTTAGAATCCCAACCTGGGGGGCGGCCAATCCTATCCCTTCATTGTGATACATGGTCTCTGCCATATCATCCAAAAGTTTTCTGATTCCTTTATCGACTTCTTCTATTTCCTGGCATTTCTTCTCCAAGATGGGATCGCCATATAATCTAATTTTGCGAATCGTCATTCCTAGGAAACTTCCTATTCATTCTATTTCCCACAGAGATCGGGTCTTCGGGTAGCGGTGAGCGCATCGAGCCTTCTCCGTCTACCTTCAGTGGTCGGATGGGGAGCGGTCTTTACTATCTCTGGATTCTCTTCTGCCTCTTGGGCAATCTTTATCATGGCGCTTGCAAGATAATCCCTTCGGGGTTACTTCCATACAAATTTAATGCCCAGAAATTCGAGCGTCTCTCTTCTATCTTGATCAGTATTAGGGATGAATCTCATAGTATCCTCTTTTGTATAAGGTTTGCCGTTTACTGTAAACCGTTCACCGTAAACTAATTCTCACTATTTACCACTTATAGATTTCTCATACCCTTCTGCACT
>DLMW01000048.1:55727-59732 GCA_002478245.1 bacterium UBP18_UBA7526 | reverse complement strand
TTATTGAAATTCCGATACCTCAAAATAGTTCCTTAGATTTATTTGTACGTTAATTATAAGATCAGCGATTGTAGATTATAAGTAGGCAGGGGAGTTTCCGGCCCTGCTTTTTTGTTTTGGTAGCATTTTAGTAATTTTGGCCTAGCAAATTATGGGTATATTGAGAAAAGAGCCTTATAAGTGATTCTCGTGCGTTTTACGACGATATTAATACCCTAAAATGGGGGTATTTAATAATGAGCAAGGAAAAATGGAATTTTGGTGGGGGAGTGATTGAGAGTTAGGAAGTGGTGGTAGATATTTGTTCTAAGTGCTTGTGGTTATTGGGGTTAATGGGCTCTCATCCCTATTTTTGCAGAAATATTTAAGGTCTGATAATATATCTTATGTTAACTTAATAACATCACAACAAAGATCAAATGAGCAGAAATAAGCATAATATAAGGGTTTGTAAATTCCCTTCTCCGAGGCCATTCTTCTTGAAGTAATTTCTTAAATTAGATAATGTAACTGCTTGATCTTTCCGCATCTTAGAATTTTGTTATTTCTCCCCATCGTAGAGCCTATTTTTTACAGCAAAAATCAGGGGGAAGGTAAGAATCGGGACTTTTATTAGTGATTAATCAAACCATTGCTACCCTTTAAAGAAGGCCCTTAGAAGCGATTTTTGAGGCTTCTTCGAGGCTCCTCAGGCTTCCCACCTCGTGCCAGAACCCCCCTGCCCGGTAACCGAAGAGGGGATCTTCCTTTCTTAACATCTGTAAATAAACCTTCTCCAAACCGTAGAACTTATGCGGTGGGATATACTTCAAGACCTCTGGCTCTAAGATAACGATCCCGGTATGAACTGCCTTAGTCAGTGGTTCTTTGCTTCTATATTTGTTCAGAAACTGGCAGACCCTTCCCTGGTCATCCAATCCAATGATCCCATATCTTTGAGGATTCTTGACCCTCTTTAAGACCATGGTGGCCAGGGCTTTTTTCTTTTTATGAAAGGCAAGGGCCTTTCTAATATCTATATTGGTTAAGGAATCGCAACAGGCGACTAAAAAAGTTTCCCTTAATTCCTTCTCCTTCTTCTTTAAGGCACCAGCTGTACCCAGGATATTCTTCTCATAGGAATAGGTAATCTTTAGACCAAACTCCCCTCCCCTGCCGAGATGCCTCTTGATCATATCTGGCATATAGTGAAGGTTGATAATAACATCTTCTATTCCTTGTTTAGCAAGCCATCTCAGGACATAATCAATAATTGGTTTACCATTGACTTCAATCAATGGTTTTGGTCTCTTAAATGTTAAAGGCTGAAGTCTGGTTCCCAGTCCCGCAGCCAGTACAAATGCCTTCATCTACTCTTATTCGAAGATGTATTCTAAGGAGATGTCGCTTCTGTCGCGGGGGCGAAGAAGGTCGAAGATGGTAAATCTCCTCCTCTCCTTCTCGCGGATGACCTTTGGTTCGCCCTTTATCTTGGCCAGTTCCCCAGCTATCTTTATGGCATCATCCAAGTTCCCCAACTCATCCACCAGACCCAATTCCTTGGCCTCTTTCCCAGTAAATATCCTTCCATCTGCTAAGGAGCGTACTTTTCCTTTATCCAGATTCCTCTTCTCCACAATGACCTCGATGAACTGATTGTGGACATCGTTTATTACCTTTTGAAGGAGAGCTTTTTCTGCCGGGGTCAGGGGTCGAGAGGGAGAACCGATGTCCTTATGGGCACCGCTCTTTATCACCTCGAATTTCAGTCCCACCTTTCTAAATAGTTCCTCCAGATTGGAGATGTGCATGGCTACCCCAATGGAGCCAGTTACGGTTCCGGGATTGGCGATGATCTTGTCACAGGCACAGGCGATATAGTATCCCCCAGAGGCCGCCACCCCACCTAGGGAGGCTACTACCTTCTTCTTCTCTCTCGCCTTATTCAATTCCTCGTAGATCTCCTGGCAGGCAGCTACTCCCCCACCCGGGGTCTCGAGCCTGATGACCAGGGCCTTGACCATGCGACTCTTCTTATATTTGTGAATCTTTTCGATGATCTCTTTGGAAGTATAGATGGGTCCCTTGATGTCGATGATGGCTACCTCTCCTATCCCAAGTTCTGCTCTCCGCGCCAGAAATAGGGAGAGAGCGATTATCTGGGCAAGCAGAATAAGAAGAACCAATCCTCCCCCAACAATTCCCACAACAACTGCTACCTTCCTCTTTTCCATTTTTTTCCTCCAGTTATTTGATTTTGAATAGATAATACATTCCCATTAAGTAAATGGCAATGGCCAATAAACTATCGGGACTATAGCGGGGAACCTTCTTCTTCGAGCGATAGAAGAGGCCTCCCAGAGCAATAATTGTGAGAACGGCTACCATTCCCGCAGTCAAAAGATTAGTAGAGGATACAGTTTTGAGTATTGGCCCAGAGCGATAGAAAATATCGGTTAAGGGAATAATGGCCAAGTTAAACATATTACTTCCCAGTAAAGTCCCAATGGCCATATCTAAAGCGCCTATCTTAAGGGTAGTTCCCGCCACTACTACTTCGGGGAAAGAGGTGATTATGGCCAGGAAGAGGCTTCCCACAAATGTCCTGCCCCAGAGAGTCTCCAGAGCGATCTCTTCTCCCAGATTAGCTAGCCAGATTCCCGCTCCCACAATGAATAGAGCGGCAACAATAAATTTAGTAATCGGTAATCGGTTTTGAATTGGGAGTTCTAAGTTTTGCATTTTGAATTTTAAATCTTGAATTTTATCAGGGTGCTCATATCTATAAACCAGCCTCATGCTCAGAAGATAGATGATGAGGATTAAAAGACTATCCAGGCCAAACCATCCTAAGGAGAAAGGAGAGCCGAGAAGAATGCCTCCTCCCACCAAGCCTACCAAGACAATACCAAAGAGGCTACAGATTGCGCCAGCAACTATTTTGGAGGTCGGTTTCCTTTGACGATAGATGATAAGTAAAGAACCCAGAGCCATAATGTTAAAGGCATTGCTTCCCAATAGATCTCCTAAGGCAAGGTCTGGGGCCTTTACCATTAAGGCCGCACCCATACTGGTTACCAATTCGGGAAGGGAGGTTATGGCAGCGAGTAATATTATTCCAATCCAGGCCCGGGTGAGACCCGTCCTCTGGGCAATCGAATCTCCGTAATGAGAGAGCCTCACTCCAGAGAAGACAACGATTAGAGCGGCAATAGTAAACTTAAGCCAAAGGAGTAACATCTATCTGTTTTTCATCCTAAGGATTCTCTGGTGATAGAGGCTGGGACTTAAGGTCTTTACTAGATGGATTATCATAGAGGAGTGTTCCAGGGAAGAGGTCTTGAGGTAGGCCTCTTCCAGGGTCTCTCCAATGGCGAAGCTCCCATGACCTTTGATCAAGGCAATCTTATTTCCATTGAAGAGTTTTGCCAATTGGGAAGCAACGACCTCTGAGCCGATACTATCTTCAACCGTTAGGATAGGAACCTTAGGTAGATAGTAGGCACCCTCTTCATCGATGGGGATGATCTCATTCTCTATGAGAGATAGAGCGATGGCATAGGGAGGGTGGGCATGGACGCAGGCCAAAGCAGATGTTGCCTGATAGATGGCTCTATGGACCACCAATTCCCTTGAGGCAGTCTCTACCTTATCAGCCATTATGGGAACGGAGAGGATATCCTCTTCTTTTAGATTTCCCAGCATAGAGCCCCGGCGGGTGATGAGGATCTCGTTTCCTCTCTTTATGCTCAGGTTTCCACTATGGGAGGCGATGAGCCCCCGGATAAAGAGCTCCCTGCCGATCTTTATGAAATCCTCTTCCAGTCCCAATCTATTCCTCTACTTCGAATTTGGCGGATATCGTTGAACGGTTACGATGGCGCGAAAGGTTATCTGGCGATCCGGTGATCCAAGTTGCATTTTGCATTGAGAATCTATCTATCGATTCCTTTTCCTCCGTAGAGCCAGGGATGAAGAATCTGGGAGTATTGACATAATTCCTCGGGCTTGAAGAGTAAACAGATT
>DLMW01000048.1:53460-55582 GCA_002478245.1 bacterium UBP18_UBA7526 | reverse complement strand
CTTTCTGCATTCTCTTTAGAGTCGGCGCTGTGCACCAGGTTGAACCTCTCATGAATAGCATAATCCCCTCTTATACTTCCTGGTCTTGACTCTTCAGGAGTGGTCTCCCCCACAATCTTACGCACCATACTTATCGCTTCCCTTCCCTCTAAGACCAGAGCGACATTTGGTCCTGCGGTAGTGAATTTAACAAGGTATTTGAAGAAAGGTTTATTTTTGTGCATTTGATAGAGCCTCTGGGCTAAAGGAATTGAGACATTGACCATCTTCAACCCAATGATCTTAAGTCCTTTAGCCTCAAACCTTTTAATAATCTCTCCCACCAATTTCCTCTCTACCCCATCCGGTTTTATGAGGACTAAGGTTCTCTCCATCTCAAAATCTCCTTGATCTCTTCTATAATTCTTTTTCGATTTTCAAAAGTCACTTCCATTATCTTAGTATCCCCTCTTTCCCTTATGGAATCTAAGAATTCATTATGCCTGGCCTGGATGGTCCCCAAGACTTTCTTTTCACTATCTAGGGCCTTCCTTACTAAGGAGCAGAACTTCGGGGAATAGAGTTCCATCCTTCCGATCTCATCAATGATGATACACTCCTTATTTCTTAATGCCTCTTCTATGGCTGGAGTAGCAATATTCTCTAGGTCTTTGGTATTTACTCCATATTTGCTTACCCGATAAGGGCTCTTGCAATCTACGTGAGCCAATATCCCTCTCTTCCCATTCAGGGTAATGATCTCAAAACCCTTCCTTATCCCTCCTTCTCTAATCTCTTTAGTATAGAATCCTCCGGCATCTAGTTTTAGGATATCAATTATCTCTTTAAGGATTGAGGTTTTCCCAATCCCTGGCCTACCAGTCAATAGAATGTTCTTCATCTCTCTACCGGCCCGCAAGGGAGAGGAGTGTGAATAACCCGGGTTAGAAAATAATACCATGGAGCAGTTTATATAACAGACAGGAGAAGATTGCGGCACAGGTAGGGGTTGCTACCCAGCCAATAGCGATACGTCTTATCTGGGGAAGACTGACTGTTCTTAGTCCTCTCGCCAACCCGATACCAACCACCGCTCCCACAATCGCCTGACTGGTTGAGACGGGAATCCCTAACACAGAGAATAGGTGAACACCAAAACCGGCAGAGACCTGGGCGGCAAAGGCACCGGGAATATCCAGCACAGTAATATTCTTACCAATTGTCTCAGTAACCCTTCTCCCAAAGGTAAGGGCACCGGTAGCCAGAGCAAGGCCACCAAGAATGGCCAGCCATAACCCCTTCTCCGGGTATTTGTTCAGAAGAGGACCGATGGCATTACCTACATCATTGGCCCCCAAAGAATAGGCGACATAACAGGCGGAGAGGACAGTGGCTACTGAGATTATTCCATTCCAGAGCGGTACCCTCTTAGCCCGACGTAGAAAAGCAATTAAAGCAAGGTATAGAAGAGAGGATAATGCTAGCGCTAGTATGGGACATAGAACCCAGCAGCGGAGAATCTTTATGAGAACAGCATATTGAATATCATGGGACTGAAAGCCCAAAGTCCCGATGCCCACTCCCAGAACTCCGCCTACAATAGATTGGGATGTTGAGACTGGAACCCGGAAAAATGTAGCTAGGGTAACAAAGACTCCAGATGAGAGAAGAGCAACCAGAATTGCCAGGTCAGGTAATTTTGCCTGAACAATTCCCCTGCCAATGGTCTTCATCACATAGTGCCCCTGGAGAACTGCTCCGGCGATAACGCATAGGGCCATAAGGATGACGGCTCTTTTATAACTTATGATTCCCGAACCGACTGAGGTACCGATACAATTTGCGGCATCATTGGCTCCGATATTCCACCCCACATAAAAACCGCTAAGCAGAAGGACTGCGACTATAATCATAGAAGGGGTACTCCAAACACCCGATTCTTAAAAACTTTTTTGGACCGCCAGAGACTCTAAACAGTCGGCGGCATCCTGACAGACATCGGAAATCTCGGCAAGATGCCAGATGAGTTCCCTTAGATGCATCTTAGAGGCCAGGGGCAATTCGCTCATAAATATCTCATGGGTTATCTTCCATTCATCGACATCTACCTTTGATTCCCGTTCATTTACTTCCTTGGTCTTTG
>DLMW01000048.1:42570-53326 GCA_002478245.1 bacterium UBP18_UBA7526 | reverse complement strand
GCCCTCAGAACTGAAAAATCTTCAAAGAAGCTGGAGACCGCTTCCTTCAAGGGTCCGAAGCAGGCCACAGAATCTTTGGTCATTTCCAAGATTCTCTCCTTGTATTCTGCGGGGATCTGGGGTCTCTGGCAGAGAAGAAAGTCACAAGAGGATTCGGCATGGTCAGCAATCTTATCCATCATTTCTGCAAATTTTACCAATCCTCCTCGCCAGATGGGCAGGAACGCCCCTTCATAGAGATGCTGAATAACCTCTCTTCTTTTTTTGTCTGCTTCCGATTCAATATGGTGAGTTTGGTAAGCGAGGCTCTTTGCCTTATCTATCTCTCCTTTCAAATAGGTACTAACCGTTTCTATCGTGGTCTTTAGCGCCTCCTCCACCTTAGCGGTGTGCTCATCGATCAGTCTTCGGACCTCTTCCTCCCTCCTTCTCCTGAATACCATTTTTCACCTCCTATCAAAAACATCTTAAGCCAGTGACAGATCTTTACGCTCGAAATTTACAAGAAATACCATCTAAGAGAAAGAATCCCTAAATAGTCTGGCTCGGCCTCACTCAATCTGGTGCCCAAGGCTCCCTTTACTTCAAAGTCCTTGGCCGCTTTATACTTGGCCCCCAGATAGCCATCGAAGATACTCTCTTTAGTGGTGAGATGTTCTCTTTTATAATCTGTCTTTCCGGTCAATTCGCAAGTCCCCATGAATCTCTTAGTGAAGGCGTACTGGAAAGCAAAGGCGCCACTGATCTCATGGGAATAGACCTTACTCTCTGGCTCGCCTACATAGGTATAAGCCAGATTGAGGTCGAGCTCTATCCTGTCGCATAACTTGGAGGCGATGAGGGCGATCTTGTGATCGATTTCACCAGTAGAGAGGCCCTTATGGTCGGTAGTGGTAGGAACCTTCAGGGTGTACTTGGCAGAGAGAGCGGGAATGAGACTGGTCTCCTTAAAGAAAAGATACTTTCCATAGAGTCGGATGTCACCGAAACTAGAGACGCTTCCATGGTTACCAGTGGTAGCCACCCTCTTTCCTCCAGTATGGACATCCTCTCCCCAGATGGCCTTATAAACTTCGGGACTAATCCCTACTTCTAACCGTTCCCGTACCCCATAAGCCAGGGTAAGGGAGTGGGTATATTTGTAGAATCCCGGATCTGCCTCGTATTTAATCTTGGTAGAGAGTTTCATCCTTCCTTCAGGCATTGGAAAGGCAGAATCTACCACCACCGCATTACCACATTTAGCCATAGCAGGTAATGAAACAACTGCCATGAGAAGTAGGCTCATCCCCCCTCCCCTTAATCTCCTCATTTTTTATCCGCCTCCTTAAGACCTCCTTTCGCTTCGTTTCATCAAATCTCCCAAACTGGTCTTGGCTTCCTTCCCACTCCCCAGATATTCTCTCATCTCCTCTTCTTCCTTATCTAAGAGATATTCCCTGATGCTTAGGGCAATCTTCCTTTCTCTCCTGTCCACTTTTATGATCTTGGCCATCACCTCTTCTCCCAAGGAGACGATCTCCTCACAGGATTCCACCCTCCGCTTCGCTAACTGGGAGATGTGGATCAATCCCTCTATCCCCTTCTCCAGTTCCACGAAGACCCCGAAGGGGGCGATATCTATTACCTTGACCTTGAGATGCATCCCTTCCTTGAACTTCTCAAGAGGGTCCGGGGTAAGCTGCTTCAGGCCAAGAGAGATCTTCTCTTCCTCTGGTCTGATATCCAATACTAGGGCCTCATACTCCTCCCCTTCCTTTACTATCCTTGAGGGATGGGAGACCCTTTCCTCCCAGGATAGATCAGAGATGTGGATGAGACCTTCTAGGCCTTCTTCTATTTTCAAGAAGGCCCCGAATCTGGTAATCCCGGTTATCCTACCCTTTACCTTAGAGCCTATAGGATACCTCTTCTCCATCTCCTCCCATAAGAGGCTTCTTCGATCCAGGGTCATCCTCTGGTTCTGGGAGTCGACCTTCAATACCCTCACCCTGATCCTCTCCCCTATCTTAAGGAGATGGGAGGGATGCTCCAGATAGCCGCAAGGCGAGATACGCGAGACATGCAGGAGCCCTTCCAAACCCTCTTCCAACTCTACGAAGGCCCCATAATCGGTCAGGGTAGCGACCCTGCCTTCTACGATAGAGCCTGGAGGATACCTCTTCTCCACTCCCTCCCAAGGGTCTTTCTTAAGTTGCTTCATCCCCAAAGAGACCTTCTCCTTCTCTCCATCGAGGGAAAGGACCATGGCCTCCACCTCTTCCCCAATGGATAAAAGCTCTGAGGGATGCTTCAGGTGGGCGTAGGAGATGTCCTTGATATGGACCAGGCCATCGAATCCCCCTAGATCGATGAAGGCCCCAAAGCTGGTCAGGCTCTTTACTCTCCCTTTTAGAATATCCCCCACCTGGACTTGAGAGAAGATCCTCTCCTTTGCTTTCGCTTTCTCCTCTTCTAAGATCACCCGGCGCGAGAGGACTATATTCTTTCTCTTTTGGTCTAACTTAATAATCCTTACCTTGATCCTCTTTCCCATAAACCCTTCCAGATTATATCTGGGAAAGAGATCGAGGTGGGAACCGGGAAGGAATCCTTCCCGACCAACATCGACCATGAGTCCTCCCTTAATCCTGCGTCTCACTACCCCTTCCAGGGTCTTCTTCTTCTCAAAAGCCTGGTTTAGATTCTCCCAGAGAATGGTCTCTTCTGCCCGCTTCTTAGAGAGGCGGAGAAGCCCCCCTTCTTCTTTCTTCACAATATAGACGGGAAACTTCTCCCCAGCTTTGGGAGGTTCCTTGAATTCCCTTTTGGGGATGATCCCCTCCACCTTATAGCCAATATCGACTAAGACTCCATCATTCTGGACCTGAACGACCTTCCCCTCTACTATCTGGCCTGGGTAGATCGCATCCTGGGCAAAGGATTGGTCATACAATTGCTTGAGTTCTTTCTTAGTCGCCATAAGCCTTTACCTTACTTACCACCTCTTCTATGAGCCACTCTGGGGTTGAGGCCCCAGCACTAATCCCGACTATCTTCTTATTCCCCAGCCATCCTTTATCTATTTCGGATGCTTTCTCGATGTGATAGGTTTCGGTAAATCCTTTGCTGATCTGGAAGAGTCTCTTGGTATTGGCGCTATTCCTTCCCCCAACAATGAGCATAAGTTCCACCCTCCTTGCTAACTCCCTGGTAGACTTCTGTTGTCGGGAGACGGCACGGCAGATGGTGGTATAGACCTTAAGTTCCTCTGTCTTTTTTCCCAATCTCTTGACAATCCCCTGGAAACTCTCTAGGGATTGGGTGGTCTGGGCCACTACCCCCATTCTGGGGTAGGACCCTATTCTCTCTACCTGGGAAGGCCTCTGGAGGATGATGCTCTTTTCCGAGGCCATACTCTCTACCTCGGGATGGCCCCAGTCTCCTACGATGACCAGCCGATAGCCTTTTCCTTCCAACTCCTGCGCCCTTTCCTGGGCCCTCTTTACATAGGGGCAGGTGGCATCGATAACCTTTAGTCTCTTTCTTCTAGCTAGCTCAATGGTGCTAGGTGGTAAGCCATGGGAAGGGATAATGAAGGTTCCGGTCTTAATCCCCTTTAAACTATCTATTACCTTAAGCCCCTTTTGGGCTAGTCTCTCTACTACCTGGGGATTATGGATTAAAGGACCCAGGATATAGAATGGCCCCTCGCCAGCCTCTAGCGCCTTCTCTACCATCCCCAGAGCCCTCTTTACCCCGAAGCAGAAACCGGATCCCTTAGCAACGATGACCCTCACTTGCTTTGCATCTCCCTTATTCTATTCATGATCTCATCGCTTATCGCCTGATAGGCTTCTTTGGGCTTAAGGTGAGAGAATCTCCCAATGGTCAGGGGCCTACCGAAAGAGACCTTTACCTTCCTCGTGCGGATGAACCTAGCTTTAGGGGGAAGGGCGCGATTGGAGCCGAAGATGAGGGTAGGGATTACCGTAGCCCTTGATCTATAGGCAAGCATCCCTACTCCAGGCTTTGGCTTGAGCAGCTCACCCTTGAGACTCCTCGTCCCCTCAATGAAGATGAGCATGGCCTCTTTATTCTTTAAGATCTCTAAGGCCATCTTTGTGGCCTCTATATCCACTCCCCTTCTCTTTACGGGAAAGCCACCCAGTCTTTTTGCTAGATTACCGATGAAGAAGAATTTAAAAGCCACGGCTACTGCCATGTAATGGAGCCTTCTAGGAGAAGCAACACCTATTAGGGGAGGATCTAAGAAGCTTAAGTGATTGGAGGCAAAGATAAGGGCTCCCTTCTTGGGTATGTTCTCCCTTCCCTTGACCTCCAATCTGAATAGAAGTTTGAAGAGTAGCCTTCCGAGAGGGTGGAGGATGGTATAGAGCAGCCACCTCTCTTCTTTCTCTTCTATCTCTCTTAAAGCCGTCTCCACCCCTTCTCCAATAGTCAAGTTTGTGGTATCGATCCTGATGGCATCTTCTGCCTTCTTTAGGGGACCGGCCGCTCTCGTCATATCTGCCCGGTCCCTTTCTCTCGTCTCCTCCCGGACTTTCGAGAGAGGAACCGCATAACCTCTTTCTCTCAGTTCTTCACACTTCCTTCTTGCCCTCTCTTCTAAGGAGGCATCTACATAGAACTTCTTGTCCGCATCTGGGAGGACTACGGTTCCGATGTCCCTTCCCTCTACCACAATCCCTCCCTTTTTGGCCATTCTTCTCTGAAACCTAAGGAACTCCTCCCGCACTCCCTTTATCCTCCCTATTTGGGCTACCTTCTCATCTATCCGAGGAGTCTTTATCTTCTCTGAGACATCCTCACCATTTAAGAAGATGTGCCATTCCCCATCCCATTCTTTAATCTCAATCTCAGCGGCCAATCTTATTAGGGCTTGCTCATCCTTAAGGTCAATCTTTCTCTTCAGTGCCTCATGGGTGAGAGCGCGATAGAGAAGGCCGCTCTCCAGATAAGAGTAGCCCAGCCTCTGGGCCACTAATTTTGCTAAGGTGCTCTTTCCCGCACCTGCTGGGCCATCGATAGCAATGATTAATTTACGAGCCATTAATCTCCTTTAACTGTTTCTGACTTCAACGAAACGGGCAGCGTAACCATAACCCATTATCCCCCTACTTTCAGTCTCTCCAAGGTCTCCATAAATTCCGGGAAGGAAGTTTTGATACAGTCTGTATCAGAGACGATCGTCTCTCCTTGAGCAAAGAGTCCAGCAATGACCAGAGCCATGGCCAGGCGATGATCCCCGAAGCTATCTACCCTTGCTCCCAATAAATGGCTGGGCCCCGGAATGATCAGGCCATCCTCTCTCTCCTCTACCTCTATCCCCATCTGGGAAAGATTAATGCTTAAGGCCCGGATCCTATCCGTCTCCTTTACCCTTAATTCTTTTGCGTCCCTTATTACTGTCTCACCCTTCGCTTTTGTGGCAGCAATGGCTAAGATGGGTATCTCATCGATGACCCTGGGGACCATCTCTCCCTCAATGGTTACTCCTTTTAGTCTTCCTCCTTTGACCACGATATCTCCGGCCGGCTCATTATTCTCCTCTCTCAAATTCTCGATCTCTATCTCGGCACCCATTCTCTTTAAGACATCTATTACTTCTGTCCTCGTGGGATTGAGACCCACCCCAGAGAGTCTAATATGAGAATTAGGCAGAAGAATAGCGCCGATCATGAGGAAGGAGGCGCTTGAGATATCTCCCGGGATATTAATCGGTTTAGCAACTGGCTCCTTCCCTCCGGTTATCCTCACCGTCAAACCCCTAACCTCTATATCTGCTCCCAGATAATTGAGCATCCTCTCTGTATGATCTCTGGATCTGGCGGGCTCTGTGACCTCTGTCTTCCCCTGGGCATATAGGCCAGCCAAGAGGATAGCGGATTTTACCTGGGCGCTGGGGATAGGGGTTCGGTAGGAGATAGCCTTTAGCCTTCTTCCTTCTATCTTCAGAGGAGCAAATCTTCCTTCTATTCTGGCTCCCATTCTCTCCAAGGGCGCAACTACCCGATCCATGGGCCTCTTCTTTAAGGATTCATCTCCAGTAAGGATGGAGGAGAAATCCTGGGCTGAAAGGAGCCCAGCGAGGAGGCGCATGGTGGTGCCTGAGTTTCCACAGTCTATGATATCCCTTGGCTGGGATAGCCCCTTTAGTCCCTTTCCCTGAATGGTAAGAGAATCACTTCCCAGCCCTTGGATCTCGATCCCCATAGACTGAAAGGCAGAAGCGGTCCTTAGCACATCCTCTCCCTTTGAGATCCCAGAGATTAGTGTTCTTCCTTTTGCTAAAGAAGCGAGCATGATGGCCCGATGGGAGATGGACTTATCTCCTGGGAGGGAGATCTCACCCCTTAGACACCTGATTGGTCTGACCCTAATCTCACTCACAGCTTATCCCTTATCTCTTTTGCCTTCTCAAACCTATGGAGGAGCCTGTCTCCTTCCTCTTGCAAGAGGGCCTCTTCCATTTCAGAGAGGGTCTCTTTAAACCTCTTAAGCGCTTTAAGAATCTTTTCTCTATTGGCCAGGCAGATCTGTTTCCACATACTGGGAGGACTGGCGGCGATGCGTGTGGTATCCCGAAAGCCCTCTCCCATCAAGGAGAGGACCTTCTCTTCTTTTGAGGCCACTTTTCCAATAAGGCTGGTTAAAGAGACAGCCAGGATATGGGGAAGGTGGCTGGTAAAGGCTACTAGTTCATCATGCAGTTCGCAGTCAAGGAATAAGGCCCGGGCTCCAATATCCTGCCACATACTCTTTACCAGAGTAAGCGCCTTTTCATCTGTATTCTCCCGTGGGGTTAGGACAACCGTGGCCTCCCTAAAGAGATCGGGCCTCGCTGCCTGGGGTCCTTTCTTCTCACTCCCAGCCAAGGGATGACCACCGACAAAGAAAGGGTGATCTATTCTCTTAAGGATGGGTCCCTTCACACTCCCCACATCCGTCACCACACACCCCTTTTCCAAATGGGGGAGGATCTTCTCAAAGGTCTCTACCGCAAGCTCCAGGGGAGTGGCGATCACCACCAGATCAGCATCCCTAACCCCCTGGGCCAGATCCGTAGTTACCTCATCCACCTCGTTTCTCTTGAGGGCGATCTTCAAGGACTCCTCCCTCCTTCCCACTCCGATTACCCTTTTGGCAACCCCCTTCTCCTTGAGGGCCAAACCCAAGGAGCCACCGATGAGACCCACGCCAATAATGGCTACTCTATTCAGCTTATTCATATTTTTCCTCACATTAATTGTTACTTGCTTAGATGCTTCTTCCTATGGCCTCTGCTATCCTCCCCAGTTCCTTCATCAGATTCTCAAAGTCTTTGGGTAATAGGCTCTGTGCGCCATCAGAGAGGGCCTTCTCAGGATGGGTATGGACCTCGATGAGCAAGCCATCTGCCCCAGCGGCTATCGCCGCCCGGGATATGGGAGCGATGAGGGATCTCTTTCCCGTGGCGTGGGAGGGATCGACGATGATGGGGAGATGAGAAAGCTCCTTCACTATACCAATGGCCGAGATATCTACCGTATTCCGGGTAGCATCCTCAAAGGTCCTTATCCCCCGCTCACAGAGAATCACTTCCCTATTCCCACTGGATAGGATATACTCAGCGCTCATAAAAAGCTCGTTTATCGTGGCGGCCATCCCCCTCTTTAAGAGGATGGGCCTCCTCGCCTTCCCCACTTCCTTTAAGAGGTTGAAGTTCTGCATATTCCGCGCTCCGATCTGGATGATATCCGCATATTCTGCGACCAGTTCCACATCCCGGGTATCCATGACCTCAGTGAGAATCCCTAGGCCTGTCTCCTCCCTCGCTGCTTTCAGGTATTCTAATCCCTCTCTTCCCAGTCCCTGGAAGGAGTAGGGTGAGGTACGGGGCTTGAAGGCTCCGCCCCGTAAGATCGTTGCTCCCGCCTCCTTCACGCACTTTGCGATGGAGATTAGAAGATTCTTCTCTTCCACAGCACAGGGCCCGGCGATGACTACCACCTTCTTCCCCCCGATCTCTACCTCATCCCTTATGGGGATAATGGTATCCTCTCTCTTAAATTCCCGGGAGACGAGTTTGTAGGGCTTGGAGATGGGGGTTATGGATTCCACTTGAGGCAGGACCTCGAATACCTCCCGGGCCTGGATGGCATGGGCGCCGATGACCCCAATGATCGTCCTCTCCTTCCCTCTAGAGATATGGGCGGAGAAGCCTAACTTCTCTATTTTGGAGACTATCCTATCTATCTCCCTCTCCTTGGTTCCTGGTCTAAGGGTAAGGATCATCTTATCTCCTTCTCTAGGGCTTGAATGAATCTTCTATTCTCCTCCTCCCTTCCAATGGTCACCCGCATATAATTATCCAGCCCCCAACTACTCATCTCCCGCACAATGACCCCCTCCTTCAACAATTCCTGACAGATTCTCTTACCACTCCTTTTTGTCCGGCGACAGACGGATCTTAGATCTATGAGAATGAAGTTGGCCTGGGTAGGGACATAATCCAGCCCCAGATCCTGGAAGGCAGCATAGAGAAATCTCTTTCCTCTAGCATTCATCTTCCTTGTTCTTTTCACCTCTTCCCTATCCGAAAGACTAGCCAGGGCAGCTACCTGGGCGAGGGAGTTGACATTGAAGGGGAGGCGCACCTTAGAGAGAAGATTGATCACCTCTTCTCGGGCAATACCATAGCCGATCCTCAGGCCTGCCAGACCATAGATCTTGGCAAAGGTGCGCAGGATAATGATATTTCTATACTCCTTTAGTAGTTTAACAGTGTCCGGGAAATCCGCCCTCTCCACATAGTCTTTGTAGGCCTCGTCGAAGACCACGATTATGTTCCTAGGTACCCTCTCCAAGAAGGCTTCTACCCCTTCTTTATCGACCATGGTTCCCGTAGGGTTGTTTGGATTGCAGATGAAGATGATCTTGGTCTTTCTGGTAATGGCCTTTAGCATTCCCTCTAGATCATAGGTGTAGTCTTTTAAGGGAACCGGGACGGGCTTGCCCCCCATGATCCTGGTTACGATCTCATAGATCAAGAAGGAGGGATGACCATAGATTACCTCTTCCCCAGGATTTAAGAAGGTCTTGGGGATCAGTTCCATGATCTCATCCGAGCCATTGCCCAGGATGAGATTTTCCCTTTTTACTTTCAATCTCCGGGCTAGTTCTTTTTTGAGGTAGAAGCAGGAGTCTTCGGGATAGAGGTAGATCTTGGGCAAGTAATCTCTCAAGGCTTTCAGGGCTCGGGAAGAGGGGCCCAGGGTATTCTCGTTTGAGGCCAGTTTCACGATCCTCCTCAGACCCAGCTCCCTCATCACTTCCTCAATCGGCTTCCCGGGCTCATAGGGCTTTATCTTCAGGATAGACCTACGCGCCAATCTCTTCATCCTATCTCGCCCCTTTAAGGTTGCAATCAATTAAGAAGTAAAAACTGTTTTCAGAAGCTTAATTTTTCATTTTTATCTAGCTACAGGATAGGCGCCCAGAATCTTTAGAAAGAGACACTCCCTCTCCAGTTCCCCCAGGGCCTTCTTCACCTTCTCTTCCTCAATATGCCCCTGAAAATCAACAAAGAAGTAGTAGTCCCAGGCCTTCTTCCGCGAAGGTCGGGATTCTATCTTGGTTAGGTTGATCTTCTCTCTAGCAAAGGGCTTGAGCATATCGTGTAGGGCTCCCGGCCGATCCTTAATGGAGAACATGATGGAGGTCTTGTCATTTCCCGTTCTCTTTGAGAGAGTCCTTCCGATGATCAAGAAGCGGGTGACGTTCTCCTTAGTATCCTCGATGTGGGAGGCGACAATCTTTAGGTTATATAGCTTAGCCGCTAACTGGGAAGCGATGGCACCAGAATTCCTCTCCTTAGCCGCCAGAGCCGCCGCCCGGGCGGTAGAGGAGACCTCAATGATCTTGGCATTGGGCAGGTTGCTCTCCACCCAGTTCCGCGCTTGAGCGATGGCCTGGGGATGGGAATAGATCTTCTTGATATTCTTAAGGCTACCCTTTGAGAGCAGGTTGTGGGAGATCTCCAAAACGATTTCAGAGACGATCTTTAAATCAGAGTCGATGAACATATCCAGGGTATAATTAATTATCCCCTCGGTTGAGTTTTCAATGGGAACCACTCCGTAGTCCGCCCTTCCCCTCTCTACCTCACTGAAGACATCGGCGATGGATTTTACAGGAAGATAGGTGGGGGAGGAACCAAACTTTTGGATGCTTGCTAAATGGGTGAAGGTGGCCTCTGGTCCGAGATAGGCGATTCTCAAAGGCTTCTCCAAAGAGAGGCTGCCCGATATAATCTCCCGAAATACCTCTGCTACGGCCTTAGCGGGGAAGGGCCCTTTACTCTTTCTCTTCAGCCTCTCGTAGATCTCCTCTTCCCGATGGGGAAGATAGTATTCCACCCCCTCCCTCTTCTTTATCCGGGCAATCTCCAAAGTAGTTCTTGCCCTTTTATTGAGGAGTTTTAGTATCTGGCCATCGATCCCATCGATTCTCTTCCTTAGGGCTTTTAATTTCTTCATCCCTTTAGACCTCCTTTTTAGGAAAATCCTAGACAGATTAAAAGCGTATCAGAGTATTAGGATGCCAGAATATCAGAAAATTCTTCCTTAAACCTGATACCTCGGATTTCATGTTTATCCTTCGGCGTCTCCTTAGGTTACGGAATCATCTCCTTTACTTCCTCAATGCTTGGTAACTCACTAATATCCTTCAGACCGAAATACTTCAAGAAATTATCGGTAATGCCGTATAGGAG
>DLMW01000048.1:38062-42427 GCA_002478245.1 bacterium UBP18_UBA7526 | reverse complement strand
CGGTAATGCCGTATAGAAGCGGTCGACCGATAGCCTTCCTTCTCCCCAGTATCTTCACTAAGCCTTTTTCAAGCAGGGTAGAGAGTACCCCACTGGTATCTACTCCCCGGATGGATTCGATCTCTGCCCTGATGAGAGGCTGATTGTAGGCAATGATGGCCAGGGTCTCTAAAGCGGCCTGGGAGAGTCGGGTGGGTCTGGTCTTATGTAATCTTTCTATCCAGGGGGCATAATCCGGTCTGGTGAAGATCTGGTAGCCACCAGCCACTTCCCTCATCTCTAAATTCTCTTTCTCTTGATACTCCTTCTTTAGCTCTGCTAAGGCCTCTCTTAAGGATTTTCTCTCTACCCCCTCCAGAACCTCAGCCAATCTCTCTTCACTGAGTGGTTCGTGAGAGGCAAAGAGCAGGGCCTCAATGATTGATTTGGTCTTCTCTCTCTCCCTGGACGCTGATTTCCTTCCAACCCCCTCACTATACATCTGTAGTCAGGCCGCTCGCTCGGTAGACGGCGATCTCACCAAAGAGTTTTGGTTGGCGGACGCGCACCCTCTTCTGCTTTATGAGTTCCAAGAGAGCCAGGAAGGTGACGACGAGCTCCCCCTTAGATAGGCACTCCTTAAAGAGGAGAGAGAAACTAATCTTATCCTTCTTCTCTAATCTCTTAAGAATCTGGTCAACCTTCTCTTCTAAGGTGATCTTAAAGGGCGCCATCTCCTTTACAATCTCTGGGGCCTTCTCCTTCAGTAGATTGCGGAAGGCGGTCAGAAGATCGAAGAGGCTGGCCGCGAAGGTCGGTTCAGAAGAAGGAACTTCAACTTCTGGTCGGGTGAAGAGTTTGGACTGTGCCTCTTCCCATTCTTTAAAAGTTTTTGCCCTCTCCTTATACATCTCATATTCTAAGAGCTGTTCCACCAGTTCTGAGCGCGGATCCGGGAGAGTCTCCTCTTCTATTGCCTCTTCTTGAGGGAGGAGCATCTGAGACTTTATCTTCATCAATGTTGAGGCCATGACCAGGAACTCACCTACCACATCTAAGTCCAAGAGCTTCATCATGTTGATGTATTCTAAATATTCTCCCGCAATCTGGGCAATGGGGATGTCCCAGATGTCTACCTCGTTCTTCTTAATTAAGTAGAGGAGTAAGTCTAGCGGGCCTTCATAGGCCTTTAACTTAACATGATACGCCACTTCACTCTCCTATATGCCCACTACCCTCTTCACTTCTTCTAGGGTCTCTTTGGCAATCTTACTCGCCTTTTCCCTTCCCTCTCCCAGGATCTTATTAATTATTCTTGGATTCTGGGAAAGCTCCTTTCTTCTCTTATGGAGGCCGGAGAGAGCAACCACCAAGATGTTAGCCAAGTTCCTCTTACATTCCTTACAGCCCATCTGGGCTTTCTTACATCTTGCTTCTATATCCTTTACATCCTTTTGGTTATAGATCTGGTGGAAATTGAAGATGGTACAGATATCGGGATGACCCTTATCTTTTAGGGTCTTCCTGGCTGGGTCAGTGATCGCCTCCCCTATCTTCTCCCTGATCACTCTCTCACTATCAGAGAGGTAGATGCAGTTATCATAGCTCTTACTCATCTTCCTTCCATCTATCCCCGGAAGTCGGGGAACCTCGGTCAATCTTGCCTGGGGAATGGGGAAGATATCCTTATATAAGTGATTGAACCTTCGGGCAATCTCTCGGGTCAGTTCCAGATGGGGTAACTGGTCCTCTCCTACTGGAACCACCTCTGCCTTGTAGATTAAGATGTCTGCGGCCTGTAAAACGGGATAACCTAAGAAGCCATAGGTCTTGAGATCCTTTCCCTTAATCTCTTTTAGCTGTTCCCTATAGGTAGGGCACCTCTCCAGCCAGGGGATGGGGATGAACATAGATAAAAGTAAATGGAGTTCAGAATGCTCCGGGATCTGGGACTGGATGAAGATGGTCGATCTTTTAGGATCGATGCCAGCCGCTAGCCAATCGATGACCATCTCCCTAGTATTTCCCCTTATCTCCTTAGTATCGGCATAATCTGTGGTCAGGGCATGTAGGTCAGCCACCATATAGAAGCACTCATACTCTTCTTGGAGACTCTTCCAGTTTGTGAGCGCACCTAGGAGATTCCCAAGATGGAGCCGGCTGGTGGGCCTCATACCGCTCAATACCCTCACGATCTTTTAGCCTCCTTTAGTTCATTTGAATGCTTTTAATAGTTCCAGGAATAGTTGGGGGCCGAGGAGAAGTTGGGCAAGAAGCGTGACAATAAACCCAATAAAATGCAACAGCCTTAAGTAAAATATGACGACGATTAGGATAATAAAACCAAAGGGCTCGAGCTTACTATAATTGTAGGCCCAGCGCGGAGGAATCAATCCGATTAAGATGCGCGAACCATCTAGAGGAGGTATGGGTATTAAATTAAACACGGCTAACAAGAGATTGATAACGATTCCCAAACCGAATATTTTGCCCAGAAGGGTCTCAGGCTTAATGATCCCCATACGCAGGAGAAGGGTACAGAGAATGGCTAGGATGATATTGGCCAGGGGGCCGGCCAATCCCACAGCCATCATATCCTGTTTTGGGTTGCGTAGGTTTCGGAAATCGACCGGTACCGGCCTTGCCCAGCCAAATATGAGGGGGGGTTCTACTTTCATATGTACCTGGGTAATGTAGAGTAAGAGTGGGAAGATGACCGTTCCTAGAGGATCTATGTGGGCGATGGGATTCAGAGTGAGCCTCCCAGAAAGCCGGGCGGTGGGGTCTCCCCGCCGCTCGGCTATCCAGCCATGGGCATATTCATGAACCGTTACTGCAAATAAAAGAACGGGAAGAACGATGAGTCGCATCCCTATTTTATTTCCCCCTTTAGATTCTCAATTAATCTCTTAGCCATGGCCCTCTCCTCTTTTTTATTTTTAACCCTTCCATCTATCCGAGCCTCGAAGATCCTATCCAATACCTTTTTAAACTGGGGGCCAGGGGAGAGGCCCAATTCTTTTAACTCCTCTCCTGTTATCTCTATCCTTACCTTTCTTAAGGTTGTCAGGTAATGGATTACCCTCTCCCTTAGACGGGGACTCTTACTCTTACTGAGGACTAAGAGCAAAACCTCTAAGGGGAGTCCGGTGAGCCTCTTGTAGATGGTGCTTTTAAGCACCCGCTCTCTTCCCGATAGCTCATGGATGAGATGCTTCTCCATTTCTTTGGAGGCGATTATCTTATCATAGCTCTTCCTCTTAAACTTGAACCTCTTGGCCAACTGCCTGGTTCCCGCCAAGTCTAAGTCCTCAATGAGTGCTAAGAGGTTTACCAGCCACCAGGAGACCCTCTCCCCTTCAAGCATCCTCTCATACTCTTCCCTCCCCCTTTCGATCTCTTCTAGGATCCTTGTTATTCTTCTCTTTAATCTGAGGTCAGGGTGGATATATCTCAAGACCTTAAACTCCTCCATCCTCTCTAGGGCGGCTAAAGGTCTTTTCTCATTCAGGATAAGGACGAGCTCATCCCTCATCCGCTCATTCCCCAACCTCTCAAAGAGTCCCTCTCCCAGAGCGTTCTCAATGAAGCCCCGCGTCTGGGGATCGATCCTGAAGCCATAGCGCTGTTCAAATCTTATGGCCCGAAATATCCTGGTAGGGTCCTCCACAAAACTCAAGTTATATAAGACCCGCACCACTTTCTTCTTGAGGTCCCTTTCTCCTCCATAGAAGTCGACCAAGTCTCCCAGACCCTTTCTATTCAATCTGATGGCCATACTATTTATGGTAAAGTCCCGGCGATAGAGGTCCTGCTTCAGAGAGGCAAACTCCACCCGCGGTAGGGCAGCGGGATACTCGTAGAACTCGGTTCTTGCCGTGGCCACATCTATCTTGAAGCCATCGGGAAGGATGACTACCGCAGTACCAAACTCTGGGAATCTCTTCACCCTTCCCCCAAGCTCTTGAGCTAACCTTTGGGCAAGGGCAATCCCCTTTCCCTCAACCACGATATCGATGTCCAGGTTCTCTATCCCCAATAAGAGATCCCTTACAAATCCCCCGACAACATAGGCCCCCATATTCAGCTCATCCCCTACTTTACCGATTCTTTCAAGCAGATCCTGAATATCTTTGGGAAGACAGGTTCTTAAGAGGTTTGCTACATTATGCCTGGTAGCCTGGGCAAGCTCGGGTGCCAGATCGTACTGGCTGTAGGGCTTCTTTATCATATCCTCATGGAGGATGCGCAAGAGATCTGTTCTGGTAACAATGCCCACCATCCTCCTCTTCTTCATCACTGGCAGGCGGCCGATGTTATGGGCAAGCATCAAGGATTGAATCTGGCTTAGGGAGGTTTCGGGAGTAATGGTGATGAGATTGGTTG
>DLMW01000048.1:35438-37958 GCA_002478245.1 bacterium UBP18_UBA7526 | reverse complement strand
CGAGTAATGGTGATGAGATTGATTGACATATATCCCTTTACCCGGGAATGGCCAAAGCCGTGATGGATGGCCTTATCGATATCGCTTCTGGTAATGATCCCCACCAATCTTCCCCTCTCCACGACAGGCAATCCAGTATGATTCCACCTCAGGAGGATCTTCCTGGCCTCCTCTATGGTAGTATCTATGGGGATGGTCTTCACGGGAGAGGACATCATATCCCCGGCCCTGACCAGGGGCTTTACCCTCTCTTTCAGAACCTTAATTAATCTCTTCTTCACCCTCTCTGGGGACATCTTCTTTATGCTGGCGCTCGCTGCCTGGGGATGCCCTCCTCCCCCAAACTCCTGGGCAATATCTCCCACATCCACAGCCTCCAGTCTACTGCGGGCAATGAGATAGACCCTTTCCCCCATCCGCACCAAGGTAAAGACGACGTTCAGATTCTCCAGATCCATTATCTTATGCGCCAAGACGGCGATATCCCCAATATACTCCTCGCTCTCCGCCTGGGCGATATCTATCCTTATCCCATGGATGAGATGAGGCCTACAGGAGGCAAGAAGCTCATTGAGTAACCCGACCTGGGAAGCGGAGAGCTCCCGATTCATGAACTCCGAGACCAGGGAAAGGCTCGCTCCCTTTTCTAAAAGCCAGGAGATGGCCTCCAGGTCTTCTCTGGTAGTGGAGGAGAAGAGGAAGGAGCCAGTATCCTCATAGATCCCTAAGGCGAGGATCGTCGCCTCTAGATGGGTAAGGGGGATTCTCCTCCTCTTCAATATCTGGGTAAGGATGGTGGTCGTTGCTCCTGCCCCTTTAATCTCCTCCAACTTCCCTCTTATATCCTTCGGATCCCGAGGGTGATGGTCATAGAGATGAACAACGACCTTTCCCTTTCTTATTAATCCTTCAAAGATTCCTAACCGGCTGGCTATCTTGGTATCAACAACGATGAGTCTGGTTATCCTATCCAGATCAATATCCCTTGGCCTGGTAATCTCAACGATGTGCTTATGGAGGGTGAGGAACTCCCGCACATTCCGCTCACAGGAACCGGAGAAAGTGAGAATAGCCTCGGGATATAGCTTCTTACAGGCGAGCATGCTGGCCAAGACATCGAAGTCCGCATTGCTATGACCGACAATAACGTCCACAATATCTCCTTACAGGTAATCTATCAGTGGGGTTGATGGTTCACCGTAAACCTTTATTATCCTCTCGGATGGTACTTCCTGTGGATCTCCTTCAGCCTCCCCCGATCCACATGGGTATAGATCTGGGTAGTGGAGATGTCGCTATGGCCCAGCATCTCCTGCACGCTCCTTAAGTCCGCTCCCCTCTCTAAGAGGTGGGTGGCGAAGGAGTGCCTCAGGATATGGGGGGTGACCCTCTTCTCAAAGCCTGCCCACTTAACATACTTCTTAAGCATCTTCCAGAATCCCTGACGGGAGAGGGGATTGCCGAAGCGATTGACGAATAATTCTTTGGTATCCTTCTCTCTCACCAGTCTCTCTCTCCCTTTATCCAGGTAACTTTTGAGGGCTTCCCGGGCATGGGAACCTAAGGGGACGATCCTCTCCTTCTTCCCCTTCCCCAGACAACGCAGATACCCTACCTCTAAATTGATATCTGCCATCTTTAGATGAATAAGCTCCGAGACCCTTACCCCAGTAGCATAGAGAAGTTCCAAAGCTGCCCTATCCCGTAAGCCCAAAGAATCTTCCCGATCCGGTTTTCCCAAAAGCGTCTCCACCTCTCTTAGAGAGAGGGTCTGGGGTAGTCTTGACCAGACCTTCGGCGATTCCAGGTTCATGGTAGGGTCAGCCGCTAGATATCCTTCCTGGGCTAAGAACCTGTAGAAGACCTTTAGAGAGACTAAAGAACGGGCCACGGTTGTGGGAGCAAGACCTTTATCCTTAAGCTCCAAAAGATAGGTCATGACCTCATGCTTCGTCGTCTTTCCCAGAGTGAGGATGTGGCTCTTGCGCAAGAAGGCGATATACTTCCTTAGGTCACTCCCATAGGAAAGGAGGGTATTCTGGGCCAGACCCCTCTCCACAGAAAGGTAATTCAAGAATCTCTCAACCAACTCTTCCATCCCAACCTCGCCTTGCGCAGGGTGATCTATACTCAGCAGTAATCGGTTTACGGTAAGCTGTAAACCCCGTAGATACGGAGTTATCAACAGCAGGGCAAGTAAAACATGCCGCTCAACCGTTAATCCTGGGTAACACGACCGTTTACCGTTCGCTGAACACTCCCCAGGCTTCTTTTAATCTCTCGGTGTAAAATATGTAATCGCGCACTCAGATAGCCCAGCCTCCTTTGACTTTAATTACGGTGATCCCACGGTTTTGAAAGTCTTTCCCCTCTTTATTAGTGAGGATGGTATCCCATTCTGTGGTAACGACATTCAAGAGTAAATATATTTTGAACGGAGATACTTCTCAATAGGAAACTGCTCCAAGAGTTTTGGGAACCACCCTTCTATAGCTTTCTTACCTTCCCACTGACACTGAT
>DLMW01000048.1:29599-35224 GCA_002478245.1 bacterium UBP18_UBA7526 | reverse complement strand
TTCATGAGCGAACCAATTCGTTTATCCTCCTATTCTCCCCTACTCTTGCAAGAAGGGATTGTTCCTTTTTTCCTGGCCGATGGTCGTCTCCTCTTCATGGCCAGGATAAATTCTGATCCCATCCCCTAAGGGAAGGAGCCTCTCTCTAATGGATTGAACAAGTATCCTGCTTGAAGCTCCAGGTAGGTCGGTTCTTCCTATGGTGTTTCTCAAGAGAGTATCCCCACTAAATAATCTATTCTCTACCAAGAGGCAGATACTTCCCCTGGTATGGCCTGGGGTATGGATGACCCTAATCTTAAGATCCCCTAAAGGGATTATCTCTTCGCCTTTTAAGAGTCTATCTGCAGGAGGGGATTTGGTCATCCTCCCCCAGAAGATAGCCAGGTTCTTTGCTGGCGAACCTAATAGATCCCGGTCATCTTTATGGATTAGAACTTCTGCTTTCGTAGCCTCCTTAATCTTTGCATTGGCTCCGATATGGTCCACATGACCATGGGTATTGATGATATACTTAACCTTTAGATTATTATCCCCTACTACCTTGAGGATCTCTTCCCCTCCTGCGCTGGGATCGATGACCATTGCCTCTCTACTTCCATCGTCAGCAATGATGTAGCAGTTAGCAAGCAGCTCCCCGAGCACTACTTTCCTCAAAAACATATCCTTACTTCACCATAGCGATCTTCAAGATTGGCAGATAAAAATCAAAATCGCATATTAATTTCTTAAACTTTACATTTTGATTTGTCATTTTGCATCTAGTCATCTGTGTACTTAGGCATACCTTCTATAGTTTACAATAACTTATTCTCAAAAGCAAGCACTAATTTAATTTATAGTTTACAGTAACCAGTTCCGACTTTCGTTGCAAGGTTACGCAACTCGTTTCGGATATCGTTGAATGTCTTACGTAGAAAAAACACAACCGATAGACGTAAAACGATACGAGCAGCACAACCGCAACCGTTTGACGTTCCCTTTCCATTTTTGCTGTAAACTGTAAACTGGTTACTGGTTACTATCTAAAACGAGGGTGACTGGGCCGTCGTTATGGATCTCCAAGAGCATTCTGGCGCCGAATACTCCGCTTGCTACTTTAAGATTATGTCCCTGCAAAAGGTTGATGAACCTCTCGTATAGTTCTTCTGCCTTCTTTGGTTCCGCGGCCTGAGTAAAACTGGGCCTCCTTCCCCTCTTAGTATCCCCATATAAGGTAAATTGGGAGACGACTAAGGCCTCACCCCCAATGTCCAATAGAGAAAGATTCATCCTTTTCTTCTCATCTTCAAATATTCTTAAAGAGACGATCTTATCTGCCAGGTATTGGGCGTCCTCTTCCTGATCATCCTTACCTATTCCCAGAAGAATGACCATCCCCCGGCCTATCTTAGCTACTATCTTTTCTTCCACAGAAACCTTTGCTTCTTTCACTCTCTGGATGACTGCTCTCATCTTGCCTATCTTTCCTCTAGGTCTGCTAGATGCACGATCCGCGATCTTGGTCTAAGAACAATCTAGTTCTGAGAAGCTAAATTTTAACCTTATAAAAAACAGCATCCAGGATTGAATAATCATTTAATCGCCTTCCGTAATTTCTTGTAGGTGTCCTTGAGTAACTCCGGGATGACCTTGGTTTGGGCGATGGTGGGCATGAAGTTAGAGTCCCCGCTCCAGCGGGGAACGAGATGGATATGTAGATGGTCCTCAATCCCTGCGCCAGCGATCTTTCCCAGGTTCATCCCGATATTGAACCCCTCTGGCTTTAGAGCCTCTTTAAGCCATCCGACGCTTCTACTCACCAGCCCCATGAGTTCGCCTAATTCTTCTCTATTCAAATCCTCTAAATTTGCCAGATGGCGGTAGGGAGCAATCATCAGGTGGCCATTATTGTAAGGAAAGGTATTTAGAATGATGAAGCACCTCTTCCCCCGAAATAGAAGATAATTCTTTCTATCCCTCTTCTCCCCTGCCACCCGGCAGAAGAGACAGCCCTTCTTTTTCTCTCCCATAATATACTTCATCCTCCAGGGTGCCCAGATGATATCCATTGTAATCTCTCGTAATCAGGGATTAGAACGGAATAGCAGGGATTGGCAGGAACTAGTACGGATTTAAAAATACGCTAACAAATTACTTACTGCGGGAATGATTAGATCCGGCTTTAATTCTTGGAAGTCTTTTTCTGTCTTCTTGCCGCTCAATACCGCTACGGTCTTCACCCCCACCTTCTTTCCCACTCTAATATCTATGGGATGGTCCCCTACCATAATGGTCTCTTCCGGTTTGCTCTTCAGGGTCTTTAAGGCTTCCTCCAAACTATGGGGTTCGGGCTTGACTGGTCGGATATCATCCCTGGTCAATAGAAGATCGTAAACAAAATCGTTCTTCCCCAATCCGATCTCTACCGCTTCCTTACAGTTCCGGGTGACAATCCCTACCCTTACCCCCTTCTCCTTTAACCTCTTCAGAGTCTGGCAGGCGCCAGGGACGACCCTTGCTTCCTTGGCAGCGATTATCTCTTCCTTTCTTAAAAATCTCTCCGCCTCCTTATTAAACTCTTCTGCTTTTTCAGGATCATGCTTCTTTAGTTCTTGGGTTACTCTTTCTATTAGCTCGATTAGAAAGAGCTCTTGATAAGAAGCGGGGTCTAAACCATACTTCTCTACGATAGAATAGACCCCTTGATAGAGCTTGGGGAAGTTCAGTTTCAACTGAACCAGGGTTCCATCGAAATCGAAGAGGGCGGTAGTAATCTCTTTAAACTCAATCACAATAGTCTATCCCTCCCCCGGATTTTACTCCAAAAAAGAATCCCCTGGGAAATTGGTGAGAAAAGCCACCCCTTTCCTTTAATTACTGCCTTTGCTTCTTTCAAATTCCTTAAGAATTCCTCCGGTCCCTTAAAATCTTCCAGTTCTATATAAGCATTCCCTATCTCAAAGCGGGTGTGAGCATCGCTACCCACAGCAGTGACAATCCTATAATCCTGCGCAAACTGGCTTGCCCTCTCGCTACTTCCCTTAAGAAAACTTCGGGCGTTGAAGACCTCCATAATGTCTATCTCCTTCGAAAATCCATATAATTCCTCACCCAAACTACTAGCAATGAGAGGAATAAAGGGATGAGGAATATAGACCAGTCCTTTTTGCTTCCTAATCCTTCGGATCGTCTCCTCGAGTGAGAGTAAGTAGGGAATCCTTTCTTTTAGGAATAGGCCAATGATCTCACCTCTGGTAGTGAAGATTTCCTCCCCAGTAATCACCTTGATTTTAGCATCCTTCTTCTCTATTTTTTCTCTTAGTCTCTCTACCCCTTCAATCGTTCCATGGTCAGTGACCGCTAGGGCATCGATGCCTTTCTTCTGACAGACCTCTATGATGGTATCTAACTTGAGATAACTATCTATAGAGTAGCGGGTATGGAGATGCATCTCCATCCTGAGCATTATTTTCCCTTGAACTTCTTAGTAAAATCGAGATATTCTAAGGCAGCATCTTTTAATTTCTTGATCTCTTGCGGTTTAAGTTTCTTTACTACCCTTCCTGGAACCCCCAAGACTAAGCTTCCTTCTGGGATTATCTTACCTTCGGGAACTAAGCTTCCGGCACCGATGAGAGAGTTCTTTTACTACCGTCGGTAGGTCCCAATTGACATGAACCAGAACCCCATCCTGAATGTTGGAACACTTCCCTATTCTAATGGGCTCGATTAGAGGAATGATCATTTCCTACTTCCTTCGGAGGTAGTTTACGGTAACCAGCGAAACTATAGATTATCAGAACATCAGAGTCTCAGAATGAGGATTCAGATTGATTAAGGGGATGGGTAGAGAAAAGATGTTTTGTGAGGTCGCTAAAGGGGCGAGCAACCCACAACTCACCCCCATCCTGGCCTTCTCCACCCGTAGAAGACTTGGGCAGGCAGGTCTGGTTATCTGATGCTCTTCTCCTTCTTTGCTGGAAACTGTTAATTGGTTACTTCGGCGTTAACTGCTTTAAATCTACACTCCTTTCTCAAAGGACAGGAAGTGCAGTTGGGCTTTGTTTTACAGTAGTTTTTCCCTAATTCAACGATTAGGGCGTGGAATTCTTGATAAAGATCTAAATCATTGGGAAGATGCCCTTCAAAATATTTTCTTAGGTCCTCATATTTATTTAGGTCCGTAACTCCCAATCTATGGGCTATTCTCTTGGTATAGGCATCGATGATGAAGATGGGTTTATTCGCAGCATAGAGGATGATGGAGTCCACAGTCTCCGGGCCAAGGCCTTTTAAAGAGAGTAACTCTTCCCTTAAGTTCGGAATGGTTTTTGAGAATAATTTAGCTAAATCTTCTCCGTAGTTTTCGTAGATATATCTACAGATCCCTTTCAATCTCTCTGCCTTCTGATGGAAGTATCCTATAGGACGGATAATCTTTTCTAAGTGTTTAAGATTTACCTTAGCCAAAGAGGAGATACTCAGGAGATTATTCCCTTTAAGATTATCAATCGCCTTCTCCACATTCTTCCAGGTGGTCTGCTGAGTGAGAATGGCACCAACAATGACCTCAAATGGGGTATCTGCCGGCCACCAGTATTGTTTTCCAAAATGCCTGAGGAGCCTTTTATAGATTGGTAACAGGGTCATTTGCCCTTCTGTAACTCCCTCTTATTTTCTTTTTTGCGAACTGAACAGGCTTGACTATTCTTACTCCTCTGAATTCTCTTAAAGAGAGAAGGTGTCTATCAGAAGTAATAATGTAATCTGCCTTTCCTGCTAGGGCGCAGGATAGAAACTTATTATCTTCTGGATCTTCAGCAACCATATTTATCCGCGGTATTTTCTTAACTAAGATAGCCTGAGAGACAATCTTATCTATCCTCTTCCGAAAACTCCTCCGGGCTGAGATGTTGCGCAGGATGAGTGAGAACTCTTTCAGAATGTAAGGAGTAAGGACTAATACCAGTCTTTTCTTCTGACAGAGTTCTAAAATCTTGTTTGAGGCACTTCCCGGATTGAAGTGAGCAGCAACTAAGAGATTGGTATCTAGAACCACCCTGGTCTTCGCCAGACCAAGGATCTTAAGAATCCTCTTCATACTGAAGGATGCCTTACCATCAGGGCGAACAGAAGACCAATAATCAAAAGCTGAATGAGCCAACCGATAAGACAGACTCCAACTGCCCGACCAGTGCTCTTATAATCCAGGGCCTGCCTGACAGCAATGACCATGGCTACAAGCATCCAGATAGAGGCCACAGAAAAGGTGATCCCCCTTAGCACCGGTATAATACCCAGGACACGGATTAGTCCCGGGGAACTGGAGAACCCGATAGTGCGCAAGAGTTCCCCAACATCCACCTCGGTCTGGGGCTCGGGAAGGAGTTTGGCCCCTATCCAATAAGTGAGGAAAGCCCAGATGTACCAGCCGATGAGTGCTCCCAGAACACTGGTAACGAGAGTCACGGGTCTTCTAAAGGTCATAGCTCCGATACCAGCCGCTATACTAGAGAGTACCACCACTCCCATGGCCTGTCCTAGGGCCGTCTTATCCGCCTCCACCTCTTCATAGAGGCTGACATCCAATTTCGCTGCCCGGATCATCCTATTTCCAAAACCTGTCATTTATTTCACTTCCCT
>DLMW01000048.1:23356-29427 GCA_002478245.1 bacterium UBP18_UBA7526 | reverse complement strand
ATTGCTGTTTTGCGCACTTTCCTATTCCTTGAGTCTCAATAGTTAGAGGGTAGAAGGCAGATTCTTCTTCTTTGCTCTTTTGTTTTTTCTGCCATAGATTCTGTCTCCTTTAATCGCTTAAGGGTATCCGGTCGTATCTTTCCCGGATGATGTTCTTAAAATCCTCATAGCCTTTTAGGAATTCACTATGGCCCCAGGTCTTGCGCATGATATTACGCACCTTCCCCTGTGCCACCTCGTGGAAGCCGTACTTGCCAGAGCGACCCATCCCGGCAAGATAATAGGCAAAGAACTGTACCCATTCCCTTCCTCCCAGATAGCAGAAGACGTTCTTGACATATCCTTCTTCAATAATGTTATTCCAGGGAAAGTGCTGGTCTACAACGCTGCCCAATAAAACAAGATCATCGACCATAAAATTCTCCCTCTGAGTGAGTAAGGCCTGAGCCAGGGCATAGGAGCCGTAACTGTGGGCAAAGACTATCTTGCGCGCCTCGGGATACTTGTAGGTAGAGATGGCCAATCGGGCAGCGATATAGTCACTTACTAAATTCTTCATGAAACGGGTCCAGCAGAGAGTGGCTAGGAGATAGCCATAATTTATGGTGGTTACCCAGTTAACTGCCTGACCATGATACTTCTCTTGGCCGATTTCCTTATCCTTTATCAAACGGTCCCGCATTTCCTCGAATACCCGGTTATGAGTCCGTATCCCATGGATGAGAATGATATTCCGCTTGATGTTGGGATAGACCTTTAACTCTCTTCTCATTCTAAGGGAACCTCTACCTTCTTTCGCAGCCTCTTCTTCTCAGAAAGCAACCTCCTTTCTTTGAGGATCTTTTCCTTTTCTACCCAGGGTATCTTAGTAGGAATGCGCGGTTTTCTTCTCTTGCTGAGTTCGATTAGTCTTTTCTGTAGTCTCTCAAAGGCCAGTTCCTTATTCCTCGCCTGATAGCGATGCTCAGCAGCCGTGACCGTGACTCCTGATGGTATATGATAAAGTCTTACGCAGGTCTTTTTCTTATCCCTCCTCTGCCCTCCCGGTCCCCGGCCGCGATAGAAATAGACCTTAGTCTCTCTTTTCAGGTTTCTTAAATCAGTATGAAACTTCATCCCGCAGCCTTCTTATGATTCGCTCTTACTTCTCCCGGCCCCTGATTACTTCTCTAAAAGAACGTGCCTTTCCTCTTGAGGGAGGCTGGAATTCAGGTAGGTCAGGGTCCTGGCGTTTCTTTATTTTCTTCAAGACCTCTTTCGCTACCTTGGGAATAACAGACTTTCTCTCCACTCTTATTCTCCTTACACATCGAAGCCCGCTCGCTTGAAGGTGCGATGCCCCGGGAATTCCTTATCAATCATTCTACGCAATCGGTCCGCCTCTGGCAGGTTCTCTAAATCAATCCCCTTGGCGTAGAGAAAGCATCTGCTAGTAAGAGAACAACGCTCCCACCACCGGTCCCAATAGTTATAAATCCTGGAAATATCCTTCTTCTTCAAATCACCCCTCCTTATGATCGATAAGGATGAATCTTAATTCTCTGGTTGGGATAGATCCTATCCGATTTTAGGTTATTCCACTTCTTTATCTCCCCCAGGCTTACCCTAAATTTCTGAGAGATCTTCCAGAGACTATCCCCACTTTTCACCGTATAAATAATAATCTTTCTTTTCGCAATCTCTTTCTCTGATAGATATTTTTCTTCTTCCGACAAGGAAGTAAAATTCTCTAAAAATACTTCTCTTCTATCCGGGGGTAATTTTAGCAGGTATTTCTCTTTATCAGGTGGAGTACACAACTGCCTTAACTCAGGATTGAGTCCTTGAATCTCCTCTAGACTACATTCCGCGCATTGGGCTACCAGCCTTAAGTCCATACAGCCCTCTATGGTTACTTCTGCCCAGGGAAGTTGTCCTTCAAGGCCGGAGGCAAAGCCAAAGACCTCCGGCTCCTTAACGATGAAGAGAATGGCCATTATCTTGGGAACATAATCCTCTGTCTCCCGGGGTAGGGACAATACCCAGTAGTCTCGGGTACCCGCTTTCTCTATTGCCTTTTCTACTCTATACTCACCACAGTTATAGGCGGCTAAGGCTAATTCCCAGGAACCAAACCCTTGGTATAAGTTCTTTAACTTCCTGGCTGCTGCCCGGGCAGACTTCTCCGGATCCCTTCTCTCATCATACCAGTAGTTTATTTCCAACCCACTTACCCTGCCCGTATGCTCAATGAACTGCCAGTGACCCACCGCTCTCTTAGGCGACTGGGCAAAGGGATAGTATCCGGATTCTACGATGGCCACATAGGCCAAGTCCTCGGGCAGAGATGCTTCGCGAAAGACCTCCCTTACCCTCTGGATATACTTCTCCGACCTCTTTAACGAGCGGGAAAGGTATTCTCTACCATTTACGGTATAATAATCTATCCACCTCTCCACCCGCGCGTTCCAGACTAGAGGGAAGAGGCTACTCTCAATATTGGCTACCTCCAATCTATCGTTCTGATTTATCTTAAGACGTAAGAGGGTAAACTCTCCCAAGAGGTGGTCATATTCATCCCTCCCCAAATCCTTCTTCAACCCTAAGAGGGACTCCATCCCGGAATCGCATTTCTCCTTTGCCTTTTCCACGTCCCTCTTGGCCAAGGCCTCCCTACTCTCCTCTAATAATTTCCCTATCGACTTAATCTCTCTTTCTGATCTTAGGGAATTTTTCTCTTTTGCCTCGCTAGAGGTGTAGCCCACAAGAATGATCACCAGCAAGAAAAAAAGACCCATCTTCTTCATAAGATATCTCCTCCTTTTGCCCCTCATAGGAGGTTTATTACCTAAATGGATGGCCTCTTCACCAAACCTATCCTTTATCTTATCTATGGCCTGGTATAGTTTCTCCTTTCTCTCTCTATTAAAGAGATCCAGTTGTCGGCTAGGGCTTTCAAGCCTGGACACCCTAACCCCTACCAGACGAACCTTCTTCCCCTTTAGCTTAAAGTTTCTAAAGAGTCTCTTGACTTCCTGATAGATGATGTCCGTAAAATTGGTGGGTTCTTCTATCGTTTTTGCTCTCTTGAAGGTGGTAAAATCTGCGAAGCGGATCTTTAGGGTAATGGTCCTGCCTTCCAATTTCTCCTGGCGCAAGGATCGGGAAACCTTCTCTGCGAGGTGAAGAAGGGCCCTCTCTATCCTTTCTTTATCACTGGTATCTCTCTCAAAGGTTACCTCTTTCCCAATAGACTTTATCTCACTCATTATCTCTACTTCCCTTCTATCTATCCCTTGGGCCAATTCCCACAATGAATAGCCGTTCTTCCCAAAGACCTTGACCAATTCCTCTGGCTCCTTTCGGGCTAAATCACCGATGGTTGCAATGCCCATCCCCTGAAGGATCTGGTGGGTCTTCTCTCCCACTCCCCATAACTTCTCCACTGGTAAAGGATGGAGGAAATCTAATAATTTCTTTTGGGGGACTATTACCAATCCATCTGGCTTCTTCAGGCCTGAGGCGATCTTGGCCGCCATCTTATTGGGAGCGAGGCCTAATGAAGCAGTAAGCCCAGTCTCTTGCTTAATGGCGGATTTAATCTCTCTAGCCATCTTACGGGGTCCCCCGAATAACCGAAGGCTTCCCGAGATGTCCAGGAAGGCCTCATCGATGCTCACCGGTTCAATCTCTGGCGTGAACCTAGAGAGGATCTCAAAGATCTGTTGGGAAACCTTCTGGTATCTGGCCATATTGACTGGTAAGAAGATACCTTCTGGGCAACATCTATAGGCCTGGGAGATGGGCTGGGCGGAATGGACTCCCAACCTCCGCGCCTCATAGGAAGGACTGGAGACCACACCCCGACCCTTTCCCCTCTTGGGGTCTGCCCCCACAATCACTGGCTTTCCCCGATAGGAAGGATTATCCCTCTGTTCGACGGAGGCGAAGAAGGCATCCATATCGACATGGGCAATAACTCTCTTACTCATACCAATTCTGGGGGCACCAGAAAGACTGTCGCCCACTTTCTCTCTTCTCGCTCCAGGCAGACCACTCCCCCAGGCCTAAAAGCGATTATTGGGAAGGATTCATCCCCCACTAAGAGGAGGGAGGCTAACTTCTGTAAGAAAGGTAGATGGCCCACAATCATAATATCTTCAACCCGGCTGTTAAGTTCCTCTAACCATCTAGCTACCGGATCATTGGGAGCCAGGCCCTCCTTTTTCACTATCTCGGTAGAGATCATTTCTCCCAGGATCTGAGCGGTCTGGATGGCGCGCAATTTCTCACTATGCCAGGTAGTAGCTACTCTTATCCCTCTCTCCTTCAAGAAATCAGCCATGCGGGAGACGTCTTTTCTGCCCTTTTCGGTAAGGGGCCGATTGGGATCGACCTCCTCCGAAGTGGCCTCCCCATGCTGAACGAGATAGAGCTTCATTCTTACCTCCTAAGTTTCCTTCAATACCTCACCAATGGACTGGGGATTGACCTTATAGGCCTTGATCTCCCAGACATCGCCAAAATGCTCTGAGATTAGTCTGGGGGCACCCTCATCCTCAGTCTCTATCAGCCAGAATACCCTCTGGGGAACTGCACCAATTATCCCAAACCTCTGGGCGGATTTACATCTTCCAAGGAGAAGTTTATCTTTCCCCTGACTAATCCACTCCTCCCTCTTTCTCCTTATCTCCTCAGCGCTCTTTCCTAGTTTGACTACGGCATCAAGCCAGATATGCATTTTTTACCTCCCCTAGACGGAGATTACTCTGCTTACCTTCTCTCCTTCTGACGTAATTCCTTGATGATCTCATTGAGCCGCCACTCAATGGAGGTTAGTATCCAGAGATTAAAATGATTTACCTGGGCATGACAATTCATCATATAGATGAGCTTCAAGGAGACGATGGCAATGGCTACCTCAATCATGGCCAGTCTGGCCACTCCTCCGGTGAGTAAGGAGATTATCAAACACCCCAGGACCAGAATGAAGAGGAGAAAGCCAAAGGCCTTCTGGCGCATTACGGGAACCCCACTGACTTTTTCTACAATCGTCCGAACACGTTTCCTCTCCTTCAGAAAGTCTCCCAGCTCTTCTTTTAGCTCCGCTATCTCTTCCTCAAAACGCTTCTCCTTATCTGTCATGACTCCCTCCTTAGTTTATTCTTTCTCCCGCCCTTCTTGAGAAAGGAAGAAGAGAAGACTTCTAACCACCTCTGCCATCACCGGAAAATTGAGGGTTTCCATCCTATCCCCCGGGGAATGATAGTGGGGATTTCTATAGAAGGCGGTGTCGGTAATCATGACCGCCTTATACCCATAATCCCAGAAGGAGGCATGGTCGCTGAAGCGCAAGGGTGGCATCATCCATCCCTTCCCCATGATGTTGAAGTATTCCACCGGGAGATTTGGATTCTTTCTGAAGGCCGCCACTATGGAGTGGGTAAGCTCCCTAGATCCCCAGTTGCCCACCACAGCTACAAAGTCTCCCTTCTTAGGGAATCTCCTAAAGATAAAGGGGAGGGGGTAGCCCTGACTCCCCTCCTCATCCCTAAAGTAACCCACCATCTCCAGGCAGAGTACCCCATCGATCCTCTCCCGTTCTTTCCGGGCCCTGCGGGCATATACCCTGCTCCCCTGTCTTCCGGTATAAAATACGGGAGGTTCCTCCAAGGTAAAGGCGATGAGCTTAACCTCTAGATTTAGCTTCTCTTCTCTCCATTGCTCAAGGAACCTCCCTAGCTCAAGGAGGACGGCCACCGCACTCCCATTATCGTCAGCGCCCGGGGTGGTAGAGACCGTGTCATAATGGGCACAGATGATGTAGCTTTTGGTAGGAGAAGGAGCGAACCTGATAGGGACGATGATATTGGATGAGACCAGATCCCCATAGCGACACTCCTGCTCTATCCAGGAAAGCCCCAGGGACTGGAAGGTCTTTTTGATATACTCCTCAGTCTTCTTTAAGTTCCCTGGGGTAGCAATGCATCTCGTCCCAATATGGGCACTCAGTTCCTGGACATGGGTATAGAGGTGGTGAGAGACCTTCTTCCCCTCCCATTCAAGGAAGCCGGCTTCTAGTAGTGGTTTAC
>DLMW01000048.1:20166-23216 GCA_002478245.1 bacterium UBP18_UBA7526 | reverse complement strand
CTTATCAGGGAATTTAACGGATGCCGCTTCTCCCCCTATTCCCCAGTCATCTTTCTCTATTTTGTTAATTATTATATGAACCGCCTCAGGTGGACAACCGATAGTATTAACTACGGCAGAGGTTACACTCTTAATTAACTCTCTCTTCTTTTCTTTTTCTCTTCCCTTCCCTAGATCGATTCTGACAATAGGCATCCTATCCCTCCGTGCTCTAAATTCAAGATAAAAACCTTTCGCTATTGAAGTTCCGATACTCTTTCTCTTAGGCTTTTACTATCCGAACATTCGCTGCCCGGGCGCCTTTAGGGCTTTGCTCCACGTCAAACTCCACACTGGCGCCTTAGCAAAGGAGGGAGTGTAGGCGAGCTTTTTTACTCCGTCCCCATGATAAACATTATCCCTTTTCTAATTAACATAATCGCTATCGCCGCAAGTAATAAACTGGTAACCTTTGATAGTGCCCGGGAACCCGCGATCCCCAATATTTTCATCAAAATATTAGAGAGCAATAGAATGAAGCCGGCCAGGATTATATTACTCAGAATAGAGATCAGGGTGGCCAGTAAGCCATATGCCTCCAGACTTATTAAGGAGACGGTTAATACCGCCGGACCTACAATTAAAGGTGTTCCTAAGGGAACTGCGGCCAATTCACTATCTGGTATGCGCCTTCTCTTGCCCGGGATGATGATATCGATTATCGCGATACAGAAGAGCACTACACCACCCGCTACCATAAAGTCTCCCATGGTTATATTGAGAAGTTTAAAGACCGCCTTACCCAGGAAGATAAAACCCACTGCCAGGCAGGTGGCAGTAATGAGTGATTGTAGTATAATCCTGCGCCGCTTTTGGGCAGGGAACTTTTCGGTGAGGCTAACAAATATCGGTAGAATACCTACGGCATCAACCGCTACGAATAAGGGTATGAAAGATAATAGGATATTCTTAAGCACGATCTACTCCTTTGATTACCATTCTGAGATTACCCTTTTTATCTCGTCAATCTTACTCTCTGTGGCCGCAATACCAGCCAACATACATTCCTTCTTTCGGGAGAAGTCCATCACGGTCACCTCGCCCACATCCGGCTGGATAAGGATGTCGCTCTCTCTTTGTTTATACTGGGTGATTCTATTGCTCATAATGTTTATCGCTTGCAGGGTTATATTTATGACATTATCGGTATCATAATTCACTACGCTCCTCCCAATGTCAACCGTGATGACCACATCGGCCCCCCTCTGCCTGGCTACCTCCGGGGCGATACTGCCCAAAACACCTCCATCTACTAATAAGCGCTCCTGATATCTTAGCGGCTCAAAGACCCCTGGTATGGAACACGACGCCCTCACCGCCTTGGCCACCGAACCCTTATCGAGCACGACCTCTTCTCCAGTATTGAGGTCAACGGCCACGGCAATAAAAGGGATCTTCAGATCTTCTATCTCCTTTGCCGAAACATGCTCCTGGACAAATCTCTCCAGTCTATCTCCCTTTACCGGGCCGGTCTTTAGGCGCAATAGGGAAAAATCGAAGATATCCTCCTTCTCTAAAGAGAAGGCCTTCCATTCCAGGTCAAAACTATCGGCCTGGTCAGCGTAGATAGCTCCCACCAGGCTCCCCACACTCGTTCCCACAATGAGATCGATGGGGATCTTCTCCCTTTCCAGGGTGCGGATGACCCCCACATGGGCAAATCCCCGCGCCGCACCTCCTCCTAGGACCAAAGCAATCTTGGGTCGTTCAATCCCCGCAGTACGTTCCCACAACGGCTTCTTAACCCCGCAGCCCAGGAGATTCAATCCCAATAGGATGAGGCCCAGGATAGTGACCCTTTCTAGCAACGCTTTAGTCTCCATATATTCTCCTCCCTGAAATCGTTTCTGTTTACATTAAAAAGTTTCCTCAATCCCTATCCCAAAATGTATCCTGGGTTCCCGGACCGGTCTCACCAACCTCCATAAGTGAATCTCTTTGACCAATAAAAGGGGGTAGGTATACTCTATCTCCCCCAGAAGTCGCACCTCTTTCCCCTGGATCTTTCCTGCCACCGTGACCTCTCTTCCCTCACCATAGATGGCGCTATCCAGAAAGTGGGGATAGAGGGCCAAGAATCGGCCCTCCGAGATGTCTCTATCCCGGAGCACGCCCCACCGATTCAAGGAGACTTGCCGGATCTCAAGAAGCGTCCCTTCTTTTAGATTCTCTGATTTCACGATCACTCCACCCCAGAGAACTATCTTGCCCTGATAAGCATCGGGGTCTTCCTTAACCTCTTTAAAAGTAATCCCGGGGGCAACCTTTTCCCTCAATCCTTTGGAGATCACATGGGCACAGCCACTCAAAATGGTTACTATTGACAGTAGGGCTAAGAGTTTTTTCTTCATAAGAACCTCCTTTCCAATAGCCTCTTTAGATTCTCTCCCTCTTCCTTCATATGTTTTTCCATGGCTTTAATCAAACCCATGAAAAGTTTTGAAATTAACCAACCGCATCTTAAGGAATGGGTAGCGGTAAAGAGGCAAACCTTTCCTAAGGACTCCACCGTGAAGGAGCCCTGCGCGCCAAGGATGCGGTCCAGAAATGATAGGCCCCTAAATTCCACAACCCCCTTTCTATTCTCTTCTATCTTAGTAATCCGATATCTGCCTTTATACAATTTTCCATTTAGATATTCTTCAAAATAAAAGACATCACCCACATCCAAACCCCCAGTTACTTTTACAAACCTAATATGGTCGGGATGCCATTCCTTATAATGCTTGTCCACATTCCTTAACCATTCCCTCAGTCTAGCGGATGTTGCCTTTATCTCTATGCTCTCCTTTAAAGTAATCATGGCGCTTGCTTCTCTACTTCGTTGGAAAGCCTCTTTAACGGGACCTGACCTTTCTATCTATCCTCCTACAGATCTTAAAGCATATTTAAAGTAAGTAGCTTACCCATATTTCGGTAGGAGAAGCCGGGCTTTAGATATTCCTGGAATATGTTTCCCGAAAATCCTTTCTGGACAAGATATCTCCTTCGGGGATACTTCCATAGGGGCT
>DLMW01000048.1:3417-20047 GCA_002478245.1 bacterium UBP18_UBA7526 | reverse complement strand
CATCGGTATCGGAATTTATTCAAGTTCCGATGCTTCCAGATAGTCGAGATAGTTTTCTATATCCTTAAGCATTCTTTGGATCGACTATTCTATCAATAAAATCCGGGCATTGCTATCTCTATGGTCTTTCTCAAGACTTTTCAAAGGTTGGTTATTCGCGCATGGGCCATATAGACGGAGGAGACAGAGAGCTTGATCTCTTTAAAAGGCTCAGCCACTTTAGGATAAGAGACGCGTACCGAGATTTGCATATCTACCTACTTATTTCTCTTTAGCTTCTTTAGGAGTTTATCAATGGGAAGGGTATTTAGAACGTCCTCCTTCTCCAGCCAGCCCCTGCGGGCAGCGGTTAGGGCAATGGTCATGTAATCCAACTGGTCTAAGGTATGGGCATCGGTCCCGATGGAGATCGATACTCCCGCCTCCTTTGCCTTTCGGGAATGGACATCGTTTAGGTCCAATCTCTTGGGATAGGCATTGATCTCTAGATACGTCCCCGTCTCCTTGGCTATTTCTATGACTCTATCCAAATCCACCTCATAGGGCGCCCTCTCTCCTAATAATCTTCCTGTGGGATGGGCGATGACATCCACCCATCTATTCTCACAGGCCTTAACTATCCTCTTCGTCACCTCTTCCCGGGACTGCTTGAATCCAGAGTGGATGGCAGCAACCACAAAATCTAATTCTTTCAATAGTTCATCTGGATAGTCTAGGGTTCCATCCTTTAGGATATCTACCTCTATCCCAGCCAAGACCCTAAAGCCCTTTAACTTCTTATTAAGGTTTCGGATCTCTTCCATCTCTTCTCTTAATTCCTCATCACTCAAGCCACCAGCAATCTTTAAACTCTTGGAATGGTCGCAGATGGCGACATACTCCCATCCCCTCCTTCTTGCTGCCTCCACAATCTTCTCAATAGAGGCGCTCCCATCGCTCCAGTTGGAGTGGATGTGGAGGTCTCCTCGGATCTCCGATTCCTCTATGAGTCTGGGTAACCTATCTGCCTTGGCAGCCTCGATCTCCCCCTGGTTCTCTCTCAGTTCTGGCTCAATATAGGAGAGGCCCAGGATCCTATAGATATCCTCTTCCCTCTCTCCTGCCAATCTCCTTCCCGATCTCTTATCAAATAGCCCATACTCACTGATCTTATAGCCCTTCTTCACGGCTAGGGTTCTTAAAGCGATATTGTGCTCCTTGGAACCAGTGAAGTATTGGAGGGCAGCACCATAGTTCTTGGGATCCAGCACCCTTACATCGACATGGATCCCTTCCTTGGTCAGGATGCTGGACTTCGTCTCCCCATGGGCGAGGACCTGGCTTACGCAGGGAAGGCTCGTAAAGACATCCATTACTTTCAGAGGATGGGTAGAGGTGATGAGGATATCGATATCTCCAATGGTCTCTTTTCTTCTTCTCAAAGAACCAGCAGGGTTTATCTCTTTGACCTCAGGCAGTCTCTTCAGAGCACCTACGATCTCGTTGGCCAGGGGAAGAGCAACCCCTAGGGCCATCCGTTCCATCCCTCCCTTAATGAGCTCTATCCCCCTTAATATATTCTCCTCTGTCTTCTCCTTTAGATGGGGGAGTTGACTTATCCTATGTTCCTTGGCTGCCTTCTCCAACTTCTCGATACTATCGATCCCTAGTTCCTCATAGAGTAGTTTGGCGGTCTTCGGCCCCACTCCGGGCACGGAGAGGATCTTGAGTAAACCAGAAGGGACCTCCTTCTTTAATTTCTCATAGGCCTTTATCCTTCCTGTGGTGACATATTCCTTGATCTTTAGGGCAAGTTTTTCTCCTATTCCAGGAAGTTCCCCTAGCCTATCCTCCTGAACAACCTTCTCAATATCCTCAGCGAGGCTCTCCATATTCTGGGCCGCCTTATAGTAGGCCCGGATCTTAAAGGGATTATCCCCTTTAATCTCCAGAATCTCACCCATCTCATAGAATATCTGGGCAATCTCCCTATTCTTCACCCCACACCTTTCTTGGTAAGACTTTTCGCTAAGATGACTAGAAAATCTCTTATTTCTTTATTTTCAAAAGATGAATTATAAAACATAGTAAAAGGTGCGGGGTTCATTCTTCGATAACCTCTGAGTCACCCGCCTTCAACCTGAAGCTTACCGGGACGGCTTCCTTACCCATAGCGAATAAGGAACGGGAAGTGTAGTAGAGCCTTTTATTCTTCATTCCATATTCATAGAGTTCTTTTGTCAGGCGCACATCGTCCAGACAGTAATCCTTTAACCTTTTGATATCGCCCATACGATAGAGTCGCAGGGCCTCCAGACCACTCCCTGACTTCCCTTCTCCCAAGGTAGCCTGGGCAAGGCTTACGAGACTTATCCTGTGGCCCCTTGCCTTGACAAACTCCTCCATAATATCAAGATAAGGGACCTTCCCTAAATCGAGGGAGAGATAGGGCTGTAAAACGGGGAAGTCAAAGCGCTTGATATTAAAACCAATGATGAGGGAGGCTTCTCTTAGGATCTGTTCTAACTGGGGGATCTCTTTCTCCTCAAAGGCCTTGTACTTCCCATCAGAGTAATCGTAGATCCCAACTACCGATACCTTGAGGAGATGGAGGTTGCACCTTCCGCCTACCTCACTAAAATCCTTCTGGGTCTCCAGATCCAGGACAATTCTTCTGTCCATGCCTCACCCATCTTATATAGCCGTCTATACCGCGGATAACTTCTTCGTATCCTGCTATAATATCTCTTGCTTCCAACATTAAAGGCCTTGATCTCATCTTGATAATAATAACTGGTATGTCCTTTGGCGATATGAAGATGACGACTTCTCTAATTGATATCGCTTTTTGAATCGTTCATCCTGAGGAAGAGTTTGACAAATTTCCTGAACTTCGCGCATCAATTCGTGCGCTTTTTGCCAGACCCATAGCCTTTCGAATCCAGCAATAACTTTTTCCTAATACTCTGATTTGCTCAATTATTTCCCGATTAGTTCTTTAAATTCGGATTCGTCAATAATCTTTATGCCCAGTTCCTCTGCTCTATGGTACTTTGAGCCAGGCTCCTTTCCCGCAACCACATAGTCTGTCTTCCTGCTCACGGAGGAGGCAACCCTTCCCCCCAATTCTCTTATTATCTCTGAGGCCTCCTCTCTGCTAAATTCCTCTAAGGTCCCGGTGAGGACGAAGGTCTTCCCCGCCAGGATCTGGGGAGCCTTCTTCTTTTCTAGCGCTTCCAACCTCACTTTCGCCCTTCGCAGTTTATCGATAACCCTCTTTGCCCCTTCCTGCCTGAAGAATAGTTCCACACTCTTGGCTACGATGGGTCCGATCTCTGAGAGAGAAGAGAGCTCCTCGGACTTTGCCTTTGCTAGTTCATCCAAGGAAGAATAATTCTTAGCCAGGACATCGGCGATATGGCTTCCCACATGCCTTATTCCCAGGGCATAGATCAATCGCGATAGGTCCCTCTCTTTGCTCTTCTCAATGGCCTCTAAGATATTGGAGGCCAGCTTATCCCCCATCCTCTCTAAAGGAAGGAGATCTTCCTTTTTGAGATAGTATAGGTCTGCCGGGTCCTTGATGAGCCCCTTCTCCACTAACTGCTCCACATGGGCATCGCCCATCCCCTCAACATCCATGGCTCCCCGGGAGGTGAAGTGGCGGATGGTCTCCTTTATCTGGGCAGAACAGGAGATGTTGGTGCATCTGGCCACCGCCTCTTCCGGAGGTCGATAGACATCCGCCCCACAGACCGGGCACTTCTTGGGAAAGATGAATCTCCTTTCCTTACCCGTCCTCTTCTCCTTGAGGGCAGAGACTACTTCTGGGATGACATCCCCAGCCCTCTGGATGAGGACCCTATCCCCTACCCGAATATCCTTCCTTCTTATCTCATCCTCATTATGGAGGGTTGCCCTGGAGACGGTTACCCCTCCTACCTCTACTGGCTCCATGATGGCCACGGGTGTCAGAGCACCCGTCCTTCCCACCTGGACGATGATCTCCTTTATCCTGGTCGTGGCCTGCTCTGCCGGGAATTTATAGGCGATGGCCCATCTGGGGGACTTGGTTACTGCGCCTAATCTCTCTTGTAGCTTCAGAGAGTTTGCCTTCACTACTACCCCATCCACATCGTAGTCTAGATCCTTCTTCTTCTCTATCCATTCCTGAGAGAACTCTATCACCTCTTTAATGTTTTTGCAGAGCCGGGAAGTAGGATTTACCTTTAGTCCCAAGGATTTGAAGAGTCCCAAGAGTTCTATATGAGTCTCTATCTTCCCGTCTCTATATTCTCCTAAGGCATAGGTGAAGATGTCCAGTTTTCTCTGAGCAGTGATCTTGGGATCGAGTTGCCTCACGCTTCCTGCCGCAGCATTCCGGGGATTGGCAAACAAGGGCTCACCAGAGGCCTCCCTCTCTTTGTTGAGCCTCTGGAAGTCCCTATGGAGCATATAGACCTCTCCCCGAACCTCCATAAGTTTTGGTATCCTATCCCCTCTGAGACGCAAGGGGATGGTATGGATGGTCTTCAGGTTATTGGTGACATCCTCTCCCGTAAAGCCATCCCCTCTCGTGGCCCCCTTTACCAATCTTCCATCCTCATAGGTCAAATTAATGGCTAAGCCATCTATCTTGAGTTCTGAGACATACTCAATGTCTCTCTCTTGAGGGATGCTAAGCATCCTCTTTACCCTCTTATCAAAGGCCTCCAATTCCTCAAAAGAGAAGGCATTGGAGAGGCTTAAGAGAGGAACGATGTGTTTAGACTCCTCAAACTCCTCTGCCGGTGCTCCTCCCACCCTCTGGGTAGGAGAATCGGGAGTAATGAACTGGGGATATTCTTCCTCTAACCTGATGAGCCTCTGCATTAAGGCATCATATTCCTTATCAGAGATGACCGGCTGGTTCTCAATGTAGTACTTGTAGTCGTGGTACCTTATCTCTTCCCTTAACCTCTCGATCTCTTTCTTTATCTTCTGGGAAGGCATAACTGTCTCCTAATTTAAAGGGCGAAGAAGGCTTTAAAAAAGCTGATTTGAATTGAGCGCTGCTTAGACTTAGTATATTCCTTCGACAAAATTTGCTCCCTGAGGCATCTTTGCCCAACAATCATTTTCTGATGTGTCCCGGCTTCTTGTTCTTCTTCCCTTTATAACTCATAGGGCTTGCCATATTCGGGAGTGATTATCTCCTCTGCCAAACCGCGGAACTCCCTTTTTACCAACTTCTGGAATCTCCTTATCTCCTTTTCCTTTAAGGGTACCAGATACTTCTTCTTGGGTGGCTTGGTATGGACCAAGAAGAGCCTCTTAGGACCAATCCTTCCTACAATCTCCTTTAGTTCCCTCTCTGAGGCATGGCCCGAGCAGTGGCTCTGAAAGAACTTCAGTTTATAATGGTCCACCCAATTCCTAAGCCTCTGATAGGTCAGCTCCATCTCCTCATTGAAGGGCTCGGATAGGGAGTGGATGAAGCAACTCTTAGGCATGGGCTTGATGTCGATGAGTTCCTTTATCTTCCAGTAGGAGAAGCATAAGAGTGATTTCTCCTGTTCCAGGTTTTCCGCGGTCACGGTATTGGGATAGTGATAGAACTGCCTCTCCGCTCTTTGATAATCATCCTCCCGATAGGTTCCGCTCTGCCTCTTAGGGAGGAAGATGAGAATATTGGGGTCATCGGGCTTTGGCAAACCGAGGGCCGGATCCTGGGAGAGATACTTTAATAAGAAGGCATCCAGGAGATGGACGACCATCTTCCTTTTCGTCTTTTGGGCAATCCAATAGAAGGTCTTCACCCTATCAGCGTCCTTGAAGTTGAAATCAGCCACCACCAGCCCCTTCGTCTTCCTCACCTTCTTTAGACATTCCTCCTTAACCTCCTCCTCCCCTCCCTTCTCCTGTCTGCGGTGCTTCTCTTTTAGTCTGGTCCCTTCAGAGATGAGGGCCAGGGGCTTTTCCTTTTTTGCTTTCTCAATGAAGTCCTCGGTCATCTGGTAGCGCCGGCCGTGAAGCCTCAGGTCTCCAGTATAGGCCACAACACCTCTTGAGGTATGGATGATGAAGCCATAGGCCCCCGGGGCACTGTGGTCAACATGAACTGGTTCTACAAGAAGGGAACCTACTCTTATCTTATCCCCAGTTCGGAAGGTCTCGATCTTTCGCTTTACCGGAGGCTCCCTTCTCCCTCTTGTGCGGGGCCTTCTCACGAAGTCCAGGATCTCGCTCTCAATGGTTCTGGTCTTTGACTCAACTAGGGCTTTTAGGATGAGGAGGGTGCTTGAGCCACAGTATAAGGGAATATCCTCATGGAGAAAGGAGACATAGTTTACATGGTCGGCGTGGGCGTGGGAAAGGAATATGGCATCGATGAGGGAGGGCTTGGGCTGTCTTCCCAATAGTCTTACTAGATCCGTCCTATAGATCCCTTCCAGGTCAGGAACCAGGCCCATCTCCAAAAAATCGCCCAGGGCATTGGAGGTTCGGGGGGTGAGATACTCCTCAAAGAACTCCTCTCTCTTGCCAAAACTCATGCCAAAGTCCAAGAGAATCCTGGTTCCCTCATCCTCCAAAAGGATCTTATTCCCTCCGATCTCATTTATTCCCCCATAGAAAGTGAGTCTGGTCATCTTACCCCGCACTTTTTAAAATCACCTAACACCGCGTAGGTGTTAATGGTTAATTCATCTTCCCAAAGATAAGCGCCAGGCCAGCTCTTGGGGAAGGCCAGCGGCGATAATCTTATCCTGGGCCTCCTTCAGCTGGTAAGAAACCCTTTTTATCTCTATCTCTTTATTATCTCTGTCATAGAGGCAGTAAGAGGCATCTGGATCCCCATCCCTGGGCTGACCAACGCTTCCAATATTCACTAGATATCTATAATCATCCCTTAGGGAGACCTTCATCCCCATTACTTCCTCACAGTTTCCCCTTTTGTCGGAAGAGATGATGAATGGCTGGTGGGAATGGGCGAGGAAGCAGATCCTCTTCTTCTGATATGCAAAGTTTCTTTTGGCATCCTGAAAGGTGAAGATATAGTGCCACTTTTCGGGAGAATATAGACTTCCGTGGACGATGACAAAGTCAGTAAACTCCTTGGTCAAGGGTAAATCCGCTAAAAATCTTTTATTTTCTTCTGTCAATTTACTTTGAGTCCAGAGGATGGCCTCTTTGGCGATGGGATTGAAGTAATCAATGTCTGTCTTTCCCACGCTGGCCCAGTCGTGATTCCCAGCAATGATGGTAATTGGACCCAGTTCCTTTACTAATTGAATGCATTCGTTGGGATTGGCAGCATAACCTACAATATCCCCCAGGCAGATATACTCATCGATCCTCACTCTCTTGAATTCTTCCCGGACCGCACGAAAGGCCTCTAAGTTAGAATGAATATCAGCGAATAGAGCGTAGCGCATAGTTAGAAGCGGAGGTGGAAGTCTCTGAACTGGCCGGTATATCCGCTATAGTGAGTCTCTACATCATCAATATAATGGGAGAGGGGACCACTCTTGATTCTCTCTAAGAAGGCCTCCACTTTCTTCCTTTCACCCTCTACCACTATCTCTACTTGACCGCTCCAGAGGTTCTTGACATAGCCGGTCACCCCGACCTCATGGGCATACCTCTGGGCAGCGAATCTGAAGCCCACTCCCTGTACCCTCCCCCCATAAAGAGCATGGGCGCGCACCTTATCCGCCATGCTAAGTACACCTTACGATCTTCTTCTCTTTCTCCAATGCCCGCAAGGCCTTCTTAACAGCATCCTTAGCATCCTTAGCCCTTGTTACTCCTTCTATCTTCCAGCTCTCAATCCCAATCAAGGGAATCCTCAGTTTTAAGGCAAAGGCGATCTCGGATAATGTCCCTTCCCTTCCTCCGATAGCAATGATGGCATCGCAAGACCTTACTACGATGATATTCCTTCCGTGGTCCATTCCCGTGACGATGGGGATATCGATATAGGGGTTAGCATCGGAAGAGGAGAAGCCCGGGAGAATACCTATGGTCAATCCCTTATTCTCTTTCGCTCCCCTTGCCGCCTCTTCCATCACCCCTCCCAATCCACCGCAGATGAGGATGGCCTTCCTCTTAGCGATCTCCTTTCCCACTTGATAAGCAATTCGGGCAATCTTCCCAGTGCAGCGGCTGGCACCGATTACTCCGATCTTCACCCCGCTTCTCCTTTGATCTGGTCGGAGCGGTGGGATTCGAACCCACGACCTCAGCGTCCCGAACGCTGCGCGCTAAACCAAACTGCGCTACGCTCCGATCTTTCAGCAAACTGTACTCTCCGTTTAATGGCGAATGAAAGCTGGGATGTGAATCACTCCTAAACAGACAGAGCTCACGATTATTCCCGCTAAAATCACTCCTAAGATAATGGCAGGAAAGGCAAACCTAAACCTTATCCCTAAGAGGAAGGCGGCCACGCTCCCCGTCCAGGCCCCGGTAACAGGAAGAGGGATCATGACGAAGAGGGCCAGCCCCAAGGCCTCATACTTCTCCACCAAATGGGAGCGGGAAAGGGTATGGGAAAACCACCAAGAGAAGAAGATATCAAATGGCTTAAATTTCCTCAAGAACTTGGAGATAGGTCCTAAGAATAGTAGGAGAGGAATGACGGGAATAATATTTCCCATCACCGATAGGATATAGGCTAAAGGATGGTCCATTCCCTGGCTCCAGGCATAGGGGATAGCCCCTCTCAGTTCTGAGACGGGGGCCATGGCTAAAAGAAGGGTCACTAATTCTGGTCTCATATTTCTTTCTTCAACCAGTTAATAGAAATTTGAAAACCGTTGACAGAAAGCCGATTTCTATTTTCTGAATCTTTAGGTAAGAAGTCGGGAATGGGTGACATCCACTAGTCCTTTGTCTGTGATCTTTAATTCTGGGATGACCGCGAGGGTTAAGAAGGAAAGGGTCATGAAGGGCTCCTTTAATCCTATTCCTAAGGATGAGGCTATACTATGTAATCCCTTAAGTCTTTTCCTAACAGAGGATAGGTCCTGATCAGACATGATTCCGGCAACAGGCAAAGGTAGGAGACCAAGGATTCTTTCTCTACTACAGATTACCAATCCTCCCTGCATCCTGATGATTTCTTGAGCGGCTAAGAGCATATCTCTATCATTCGTTCCGGCAACAACGATGTTATGACTATCATGGGCAATCGATGTTCCCAATGCCCCTTCCTTCAAGCCCAAGCCCTTTATGAACCCCAGACCAATATTCCCGGTCTCCTTATGCCTCTCAATGACCGCAATCTTCAGAATATCCCTTTCTATATCCGAGACCGCAAATCCATTTTCTATTCTCACTCTTTCATCCAAGGATCTGGTCACTGCCTCATTGGGAATAATCCCGATAACCTTTGAAGGAACTTTTCTAATCTGAAAATCCTTTTCTTTGAGCGATGGGGCATGGAAGGTCTTGGTAACCATGGGGCTTTTTTCTTCTCTCACGGGGGGAAGGAGCTTCCCTTCCTTAGCCACCAGTTTCCCATCCTTAAAGACCATCCCCACCTTAAAATCCTCCAGGTCACTGGCCACTACTAAATCTGCCCTATATCCAGGAGCAATGGCCCCTCTATCCTTTAGTCTAAAGTAACGGGCAGTATTGATGGTTGCTAATTGAACGGCTCTTAAGGGTTCCAGGCCCAAAGAGATGGCTTTCTTTATTAAGAAATCGATATGTCCTTCCTCCAAAAGATCAATGGGGTTTCTATCATCTGTGCAGAAGAGGCATTTCTTATAGGTTTCATCCTTGACAATAGGAATAAGGTCTTTTAGGTTTTTAGAGACGGAGCCCTCCCGGATCATGACGGTCATACCCTCCCTCAACTTCTCCAAGCCTTCCTCTTTCGTAGTGCATTCATGGTCCGAGCCTATTCCGGCCTGGATATATCTCTTTAAGTTCTCTCCCGATAATCCCGGGGCATGGCCATCGATTATCCCATCCTTAAATAGGATGATCTTCTCCAAGATCCCTGGGTCTCCCTTTATTACCCCCTCAAAGTTCATCACCTCCCCTAACCCTATTACTTGAGGATGAGCGATTAGTTCTTCTAAATCCCCTGCCTCCAATCTCACTTTCGAGGTTTCGAACTCTGTTGCCGGGACACAGGAAGGGAGCATGATGAAGATATCTAAGGGAAGATCCGTGCTTGCCGAAAGGATATATGCGATACCCTCTATTCCTAAGACATTGGCGATCTCATGGGGATCAGCGATGACGGCCGTAGTCCCCTGGGGGACTACGGCCCGAGCATACTGGCCGGGAGTGACCATAGAACTCTCCAAATGGACATGGGCATCCATGAGACCGGGGAGAAGATACTTGCCTTTTAGATTAATCTCTTCTTTCCCTCGGTAATCGCCGATACCGCTAATCACCCCCTTGCTAATCGCTACATCGCCTCGATAGATCTCCTCTCTCAGGGTATCGATAATCTTAGCACCCTTTAGAACTATCTCTTCCATCCATACTCCCCAATCAGAGGAACGAAGACACAGCCACAGATACTGGTGGTCTTTACTTTTCCTTTCTCCTTCTCTACCAGGAGCAGGGCCTGGGAGAAGGAACCGCCCACAGGAATGACCATCTTCCCCCCTTGTGCCAATTGATCGACCAAACTCTTGGGAAGGAATGGTGCGCCAGCGGTGACCATGATCCCATCGAAGGGGGCCTCCTCCTCTAATCCCCGCGAACCATCACCAACAATCACCTTTACATTCCCATATCCTAAATCACTCAATACCTTCCTGGCCCTCTCTGCTAAGCGGGCAACCCTCTCTATGGTATAGACTTCTTTGGAGAGCTCTGCCAAGATGGCTGCCTGATAGCCAGAGCCGGTTCCCACCTCTAATACTTTCTCGTTCCCTTTCAATCCCAGGCACTCGGTCATCAGGGCCACCATATAGGGCTGAGAGATTGTCTGCCCCTCACCAATGGGCAGGGGATAATCCTCATAGGCTGAATCCAGATACTCAGCCAGAACGAACCTGTGTCTGGGAACCTTGGCCATGACCCCCAAGACCCTCTTATCCTTAATCCCCCGGCTGGCGATCTGGGTGGCAACCATGCGTTCCCTTAATTGGGCAAACTCAACCTCTTCTCTCATCCAAGATTCCAATACTTACTATGGATTTCCTTTACCTTTTCTACTATCTCTTCAACCCCTTTCTTGGGAGGTTCGTAGTCTATCCTCCCTTCAAGGTGAGAGGCTAAAGAGTAAAGATGCTCAAGAACAGATTCGCTTAAGGCCAAAAGACTATATCCTCCCTCCAGACAGGAGACTATTCTCTTAGAAGGCTTTCTCACTAAAGAGGTTAGGGCTCCATAGCCTGGGGAAGTAAGGTCCATTCCTCCTAAGGGATCAGCGCGGTGGGCATCGAATCCTGCGGAAACGAAGGTAATATCCGGTTTGAATTCCAAAGCGCAAGGGAAGAGGGTCTCTTTAAAGATGTAGATATAGTCACTATCCCCACATCCCGCAGGCAAAGGGACATTTACGGTATATCCTCTTCCCTCTCCTTCCCCCACCTCCTCTATCCTCCCTGTTCCTGGATAGTGAGGATAGCGATGGATAGAGAAATATAAGACAGAGGGGTCGTGCCAGAAGGCCTCCTGGGTTCCATTTCCATGATGGACATCCCAATCGACGATTAGAACTCTCTTAAGGTTATGCCTTCTTTGGGCATACCTCGCCCCCAAGGCAACATTATTGAAGATACAGAAACCCATTCCCGCCGATTTACGAGCATGGTGGCCTGGGGGACGAATGAGACAGAAGGCGCTATCCAGGTTCGCTACCACTCTATCGATGGCAGAGAATACTCCACCCGCGGCTAAGAGAGCTACCTCAAAAGAATCCTTGGATACCGGGGTATCGGAATCTAGGAATCCTCCTCCCCTTCGACAGATCTCTCCTACCTTTTGGATGTAAGAAGGACTATGGATATATTCAATCTCCTTTAGGTCTGCTTTTCTAGGATTAATAAGGGTTAAATCCTTAAGAACTTTCTTCTCTTTTAGGAGGCTGAGGATGGCCACAAGGCGCTTGCTATTCTCTGGATGCTCTCCTGTATCATGCTTCAGATATTCATCGGAATAGACCAGACCCACTTTAGAGGTCATGTAAATATCCTATGAGTAACCAGTGGACAGTTAACAGTAAAAAAACTGGTTACTGTGAACTCCAAAAAGCCGATCGGCTTTTGGTCATTCGCCGATTATCATGACGGTAAGGTTTCGATTCCTGGGGCCATCGAATTCCGCGAAGAAGATACTCTGCCACATCCCGAGATGGAGCCTTCCTCCAGTAATGGGAAGGGTAAGGGTGCTACCCAGGAAGGTTGACTTGAGGTGGGCATCGGCATTATTATCCACCCGATTGTGAAGATACTCCCCGCCTTCGGGAAATATTCTCTCCAAAGACTTCTCTATATCCTCTTTTAGCCCAGCCTCGTTCTCATTAATCAGGATACCGCTTGTGGTATGACTGACATATAAGGATAGAAGGCCATCCCCAATCCTTGATCTTCCTACGATATCCCGCACCTGGGAGGTAACATTAATTAACTGGGTCCTCTTGCGAGTGGTAATGTTTAAAACCTCTTTATGTACTCTCACCACCAAAGCCCCTTTAAGATCAGTTTTATGAACCGCAAGGTATCCCAGAACTTATGGAAGTGGCTTATCTCCTGGCGATAGATGGTCTTTATGGGAATGCTCTTTATCCCGAATCCCCTCTTCCCTGCCTTAATGAGCAGTTCAGACTCTATGTCATATCTTCGGGAAGTGAGAGTGATCGCTTTCAATACCTTACTCTTTACCAGACGGTATCCAGACTGGCTATCAGGAATTTTCTGTCCTGCTAAAAGGGAGGTGAAGAAGGAGCCGATTTTATTGACCACTAGGCGCTCCCTGGGCATATCCTTCACATTCTCCATCCGGGAGCCGACGATGATATCTGCCCCAGGTTCTTGGGCAGCGGCGAGAAGTCTTGGTATCTCATGCGGGTCGTGCTGGCCGTCGCCATCCATTAAAATTATCTGTTCGAAACCTTTTTTAAGGGCATATTCCAATCCCGTATGCAAGGCCTCTCCCTTACCCTTATTTCTCTCATGCTTCAGGACCTTTGCCCCGGTCTGGTTTGCTTTGGTAAAAGTAGTATCAGTGGATCCGTCATCGATAACGATTACTTCCCTAACATACTCTAAAGCACCCCTAATCACCCCGGAAAGGGTCTCCTCAATATTATAGGCGGGAATAATAACACAAACTCTCATCCTTCTCTCCACTTTAAGTAGTTTACAGTAACCAGCGAACAGTAACCAGAAGAATAAATCCCAAATAACAAATCACAATCAAACCACAAATTCAAATGACCAAAATTCCAAACAAAAACCTATTATGAATTTTTTGTTTTAATTATTGTGATTTTGGAATTGTATGTTGTTTGTAATTTGGTGCTCGGTGCTTGTAATTTTACTGTAAACTGGTTACTGGTTACTTTGAAGTCCAATGTCCTTTAGGTGGAAGGCCACATGCGATGGTAGAGGAACCACTCCTCGGGATAATCCCTGATATATTTCTCGATTATCTTGAGGCATTCCTTGGTGAGATTGAGAATGTCCCTTTCTCTATCTCCCGTAGGCTTAGGCAGGATGGGCTTCTCAATGCTCAGCTCATACCTATCGCCCCTTTTAAACATAAAACCAGAGACGATGGCTGCTCCCGTCTCCAGAGCAAGGGTGGCTGGTCCCTTTGGGATAATGGCCTTTCTACCAAAGAACTCCACCCTTATTCCCTTCCCTTCCACATCCCGATCCCCAAGCATAGCCACCAGTTCATTATTCTTAAGCGCCTGGAAGCATCTCCTTATGGCTACTCCTAAGGGGATGACCTTTATTCCCTTCGCCTCCCTCTGCTTTCTGAAGATATCTGTGGCTCTCCTCTCCCCATGGCCTAAGGCAATGGCGTTCATGGGATAGCCCTTCAGGGCCAGGGTAATCCCCCCCAGCTCCCAGTTCCCTAAATGAGCGGTCAGGGCCACTACCCCTTTCCCACGAGAGAGGGCCTGGTCCATATGATGGAGGCCTCTTACAGTCACCCAATCATCGATATTATCCTTATTTATCTGGGGGGAGTAGAAGAAGTCTACGATATAGCCACTGAATCTGCGAAAAGTATGGCGGGCCATTCTCCTTATCTCCTTTTCACTCTTCTCTTTTCCCCAGACTACCCTTAGATTAGAGATAAGAGCCCTTCTTGTGGGACGGGCTAAGAAGTAGTGGGCGTCAGCCATGAGCCGGGTGATTCTATAACTTAATCCTTTAGGAAGGAGGCGGCAGAATATGATCCTCCCTATGTGGTAGAGGAAGTATCTTATTAAGGCCAATAGATAGCCCATGATAATTTTAGGTAGTAATGGGATACCTTGAGAAGAGGAGAAGTCCAATCAAGACAAAGGCACCCGCCATAGGCCCCAAGAGAAGGATGCCCAATGGCTCTGTGGCGCTATAGCCAAAGGTTCTAAATAGAAAGCCGAAGAAGAGTACCGAGAGGGCGATAGAGGCCTTGAGCATCAGGCCCTGCATGCCAAAGTACATCGCCTCTCTTCTTGAGCCAGTAACCTTCTCATCATAATCGACCAGGTCAGCGACCATAGCATTGGGGAGAGCAAATAATGTGGCAATGGGAATGCCCGCCAGACCCATGAGTATCCGTCCCTGAAGGGGCCGGGAGATCCCGAATGGCCAGTGGCCGATGGAGGGGATGAGAAAGAAGATGGCGCAGAGCAGAGCTAAAAAGAGCACAAGCGTAAACTTCTTTCCCTTCCAGGAGGCAATCCGCTGGATAAGGGGAAGGGATAGGACTACTATTACTAAGGAAGGGGCCACGGTTGGCCCCACATCCCCTTCACCAAGCCCCATGAGCACGGTAACAATATAGGAAAGCCCGGTAGTCAAGAGGGTGAAGGCAAACCAGAAGAACATGTAGCCACTGATGTAATATCTGAAGGGCTTATTTTTGAAGGTCTGGATAACGGACTGCCGGAAAGTAAAGGCAGACTTGCGGAGATGCACATTTCGTTCCCTAACGACAAGGACCGGGCAATAGAGGCTAACTAAGACCACCATACCCAGGACGGTTGCCATGGCCTTAAAACCCAGCCTTTCAATGAGAAAGGAAGAACCTAAGAAACCGATGGAGAGCCCCATTATCCTAAAGAATCCCTGCCAGGTGGCTAGTTCTATCCTCTCCTTTGGGAAAGAGGTCAATTCGGGCAAGAGAGCGGCATAGGGGACAACCACTATGGTATAAAACAAAAAGAAGAGGCCCAGCATCAAAACGAGATAGAAGAAGTTAACTAGAGAATCCCCTTTTACTGGTGGAGTCCAGATGAGGATGAAGGATAGGACCAGGGGCAAGCTACCAAAGAGAATGAAGGGAATCCTTCTTCCCCAGCGCGATCTGGTCCTATCGCTCCACTGGGCAATCAAAGGATCGGTTAGGGCATCCACCACCCTCCCGATCATCATGGCGGTTCCTAAAAGGGCAATGGGAGCATAGGTCATTAACCCCCGTCCTAAGGGAGGGGCATAGTAGTAGATGGTCCAGGTTCCTATGGCCAGGATTACTAAGGCAGAACCCCCGGATCCTACTCCATACATGGTCTTCAAGCGCAGAGGCAATTTTGCCGATTGGTTCACTACTCTTTCACCTATCCAAGGACATTTAATTCCTTGATCATCTGGTTGGTAATCTCCTGAATCTCTAAGAGAGCTAGGAGCTTGGCATTCCTGATCTCTGTTCTTTCCACCGCCTCCTTAGACTTCTCTATCTTAGAGAGATCGGCCCCGGCTAACTCTTCCCGATAACGAATAATTTCTTCTAAATACCTATTCACCAATCTCTCTATATCTTCTCTAATCATCCTCCTTCCTCTTTGATAATCCTCTCTCTTCACTCCGCACCTTCCTTCATTATAAATTCTTTCACTCTATACCAATCTTTCGGTTCACCACTGGTTGAAAATAAGTGGATACTTCTTGCTTTAAAACTCATAGCGCACTCCTTCCCTATCTCAGCAATGATCCCTTCTTTTATTCTCCGGGAGAAATTGCCGTACATCAAACTCAAATGAGGCATATATCTGGGATCTTCTTGCCTTTTAAAGATCTCCCTTGCCCTTAAATTCGCATTCAGGACATCCCGTGTTTCTTCCACCTTAACAAAGAGGGATCTGAAGTATTCATCAAGATAGGAAACTTCAGTGAGTCTAATTTCATAAGGTTGGATAAGAGAGGCAACCTTAGCCGTTTTGGTTAATATCTCTTCTCTAGATCCAATTAAACTTCCTATTAGGGTAACATGGGGCTCAAAATTAGGTGCTGAGTATTCTCTACTCAATTGGGAGATTGTCTTGGCTAACCGGTTATAGACATCCCCAGAGGGCATTAGCCAGAGTGAATACCCCTTTGCTTTTTCCATAGTAGAAGCCGTAGTTACTGGTCGGTGGCTTGCGATCTTTTCAACCTTAAAATATGGTCGGGGCGACTGGATTCGAACCAGCGACCTCCTGAACCCCATTCAGGTGCGCTAAACCAACTGCGCTACGCCCCGATCTTACTTCTCGTTATAC